>NZ_JAYKZZ010000010.1:0-225197 GCF_035818675.1 Parapedobacter flavus | reverse complement strand
CCTGCGCGATCGTGCGGAGGAGGCATACCGGAAGTATGAGTATGCAAACGCAGCAAAAATATATACCAAGCTCGTCTATACGCGCAAGCCGCGGCTGGAGGACCTGGAGCGGCTGGCCGCCAGTTACTGGCGGATGAACGATTACGAATCGGCCGAAAACTGGTATGCCCGTGTGGTCCAGCAGGATGGCGCGTCAGCTGAGCACCTGCTCCTTTATGGACAAGTTCTCAAAGTGAACGGAAAGTATGCCGAAGCAAAGCGCCAGTTGGAAGCTTATGCGGCAAAGACAGGGAATCCGTCGGCCGTGGCCGCACAGATTGCCGGTTGTGATTCGGCATTGCTTTGGATGGCATCACCAACATTACACCGATTGCGTAACGAAGCGGCGGTAAATACCGACAACTCCGAGTTTTCCGTTTTCCCAGTGGGCGACGAGGTATACTATGCGGGCGAGCCCGGTCATGAATCCGCCACGCACACCTACGGTTGGACAGGCAATGCTTTCCTGCGTGTGTATACCGCGCCATTGTCATCGTCCGGGACCCTGGGTAGTCCATCGATAGCAACCACCAATATCAATGATGCGAAGTTCCACGTAGGACCTGTTGCTGCCGAGAAAGGTGGTAACACGTTATATGTTACACGCACGCATGTGGGCAAGGATGTCGTGCTGCAGAAAGAGGATGGACGCCGTTACCGTACCAATACACTCGAATTGTATATCTATCGGAAAACGGATGGCGTTTGGACAGCCGAGCCGTTTGCCTATAATGATGTAAAAAACTATTCAGTAGGGCATGCCGCGTTATCGCTGGATGAAAACACACTTTATTTCTCCAGTGATATGCCCGGTGGCCAAGGAGGCACTGACATCTGGTACAGCGAACGGCAGTCAGACCATTCGTGGGGAACTCCGGTAAATGCGGGAGCCACCGTAAACACGGCAGGGGATGAGTTATTCCCCAACATCGCACCCGACGGGACGCTTTACTACTCAACCGATGGCTTAGCAGGCATGGGCGGACTGGATGTGTTCAAGTCCAATGGGAGCAAAGCCCAATGGAGCACACCGGAAAACCTCCGTTATCCGGTAAACAGTGCCGCCGACGACTTTGCCTACCTCATTTATGCCGAAGACGAACTAGGGTACCGTGGGTTCCTGTCGTCCGACCGCCGTGGGGGCAAAGGCGGTGACGATATCTATTCGTTTTCATACGAAAAGCCGAAAATCATTATTATCCTAAAAGGCACTACATCAAATAAAGCGACAGGGGAGCGGTTACCAGCTGCGTCCATGACATTATATGACGGCGTACGCGAAATTGTTGCGAAAAAGAGCAGCAGTGGAACAGGTACGTTTGAGTTTGTGCTCGATCGCAACCAAGCCTATACCGTACTGGGCCAGAAAGAAGGTTACCATGCCGATTCGGCCAAAGTAAGCACGCACGGTATCACGAAATCAGATACCTTGGAAGTAGCGCTATTGTTGGAGCCGATCTTCCAAGTGGGCCAGACATTCGAATTGGAGAACATCTATTACGATTTCGATAAGCATAACATCCGTCCGGATGCCGCTGCGATATTGGACGAGCTGGTGCGCACGCTGCGCGACAACCCGACCCTGAAGATAGAATTATCGAGCCATACGGATAGCCGTGGTAGCAACGCGTACAACGAGGCATTGTCACAGCGTAGAGCCCAATCGGCAGTAGATTATTTGGTGTCGAGGGGCATTGCGCGCGACCGAATGGTCGCTAAAGGCTACGGCGAATCGCGATTGGTTAACCGTTGTGCCGATGGCATACCTTGCTCGCGAGCCGAGCATCAAGCCAACCGACGTACGGAGGTTACCGTATTGGCCTTTTAACAACATTCAATCGACCCGAAACCCAAAGGGGGTAGTTATAGCGGCTGCCCCCTTTTTTTATTTCAAAATCCGACGGATTTTGTTCGACTTTTTAATGAGTTTGTAAAATGCTTCATAATCTTCATCACGAAGCACATCATGCACATGTTGTAATTGGTTGATATGTTCTTGTAATACTTCCAGTACATTCTCACGGTTCTGCATGAAAATGGGCGTCCACATGTCGGGTGAGCTTTTGGCAAGCCGTACGGTCGATTCAAAGCCCGACCCGGCTAACTCGAAAATCCTTCCCTGTGCTTTCTCCTTTTCCAGCACGGTAAGTGCCAGCGCAAACGAGGTAATATGCGAGATATGTGACACATAAGCCGTATGCACATCATGCTCATGTGCACTCATAAAGGTCGTCTGCATGCCAAGTTGCTCCGCAATAAAGTCTACCGTTTCAAAAGCGTCTTCGTCGCTATTCATAGCATCCACATACACCATCACCTTACCGGCGAATAAATTCGGTACGGCAGCCTCCGGTCCAGAATATTCGGTGCCGGCCATGGGGTGCGCCGCTACAAGGCGACCACGCTTCGGATGATCTGCTATGGCTTGTAGTATACGTTCTTTGGTGGAGCCCATGTCGATAACCACCTGGTCGGTCACTTGGTCGAGCAAACCGGGCAGCAGTTTAAGGATGGCATCTACCGGAACGGTAAGCAATATCACTTCACACGCGTCCACGGCCTCGTCCAGCGTCATCCCTTCGTCAATTAGCCCCAATTGAAGGGCTTTTTTGAGATTGGCTTCGCTTTTATCGACCCCGATTATCTTCGCAGCGATTTTTTTTTCTTTGAGGGTAATGGCGATGGACCCGCCGATGAGCCCTACGCCAACAATGGCTATATTCATTGCTATCTTGTACTATGTGTATAACTAATTGGCCGATGATGTCTTTGCGTTAATAATACGGTTGTACGCGTCGTCGAGTACGGTGGGCGTGGCACATAGGCTCACCCGGATATAGCCGTTCCCTCCGTCGCCGAAAATTCCACCGGGCGTAATGAAGACGCGCGATTGCTGCAGTACGGCATCACTGAGTGTATACCCATCGGAATGGGAGGCGGGGACTTTCGCCCATACGAACAATCCACCCTGCTGACGGCTATAGGTGCACCCCAATGCATCCAAAAGGCGGTATACCTTTTCCCGCCTGCTTCGATAGTGGCTGTTCAGCTCATCATACCATTCGTGCCCCAGCGACAGGGCCTTCGCCGCTGCCATTTGCACCGGGAGAAACATCCCCGAATCCATATTGCTTTTAAATCGGATAATCTCCTGGATGCGGGTTTCGGCACCAACGAGCATGCCTACACGCCAACCGGCCATATTGGATGACTTACTCAACGAATTGAGCTCGATGGCCACATCCATCGCGCCGTCCGTAGCGAGGAGGCTTTGTGGATGCTCATTCAAGATGAAGCTATAGGGGTTGTCGTGGCAAAGCAGGATATGATGTTGTTTGGCGAAGGCAACCACCTCGTTGAAAAATGATGTTGTAGCCGGTGTCCCCGTCGGCATATGGGGGTAATTCAACCACATCAATTTCACCTTGCTCAAATCACGCTTGGCCAACTCATCGAGATTAGGCAGCCACCCCTGCTTTTCTTCCAAACGGTAAGGTACGCCCGTTGCACCGCTTAAACGCACGGCAGCTGCATAGGCTGGATATCCTGGATTGGGAAATAAGGCCTCATCGCCTTCCTGTAGGTATGTCATGCATACATGCACAATGCCTTCCTTGGAACCGATTAAGGGGAGTACATTGGCGTTGGGGTCTAACGATACGCCATACCAATTGCGGTACCAGTCGGCCATGGCTTCCCGGAGCGGCAATATGCCCTTGTAATTTTGGTAAGCATGGGTGTCAGGCCGTGAAGCATATTCGTTAAGCGTTTCTATAACGTCCGGATGCGGCGGCAAATCGGGACTGCCGATGCCTAAATTGATGACTTTCTCTCCCGTTTGGTTTAATGCCTCGATTTCACGTAGTTTCCTTGAAAAATAGTATTCTTCGGTATGTTGAAGCCGTTTGGCAACCTGTATCTGCATTTTTTTACGTTTGGGCGACTAAATTAAGCAAAATCCTATTAATAATAGCGTTCGCTTTTTTCGGCTAGCCTTTCTTTTTTGGTAGCTTTGCGGCTTGTTTGTTTCTTAATGAAGACATATTTTCGATTATTATCATATGCTAAGCCCCTCGGGAGATTTGCTGTTCCCTACGCAGCTACTACGTTATTAAGTGTTCTCTTCGCTACACTTAATCTAGCGCTTATTATTCCGTTGCTGCACACGTTATTTAATGCCAGCGACGGTGGTGAGGTCGTCCGGCCAGAAAACTGGCATGATATCACTGCTTATTTCAAATACTATGCAACGCAGGCCATCACGATTTACGGGTCCTACGGAGCGTTGCAGCGGGTATGTGTGGTTATTATTGGGTCGGTATTCCTCAGCAATTTGTTTCGATATCTCTCACAGCGGATCATAGAAAACCTGCGCATACATACCCTTCTCAATTTACGAAAGACGGTTTTTAGCAACGTGATGGATTTACACGTCGGTTACTTTAACAATCAACGCAAAGGAGATATCATTGCTAAGATTGCGTCTGACGTGCAGGTCGTGCAGTTTTCCGTTACGGCGACCTTACAGGTCGTGTTTAAAGAACCCCTCACCTTAGCGTTTTATATTGTTACACTATTTCTGATTTCGGCGAAGCTTACCCTGTTTGCGGTCTTGGTTATTCCCCTGTCGGCATTCATTATCTCACGCATCGTGAAGCGGCTGAAAGCGCAGGCCACCCAAGCCCAGCAAGTTTATGGCAATATGATCAGCTATCTCGATGAGGCGCTATCGGGTATAAAGATCATTAAAGCGTTCAACGCAACGCAATTTATCAAGGATCGTTTCCATAATGAAAACATCCGGTTCTCAAAAATAAGCAGGCGGATGGTTCGCCGGCAGCAGTTGGGTTCACCGGTTTCAGAGCTGTTGGGCGTAACCATGGTCGCTATCGTGTTGCTGTATGGCGGCAACCTCGTACTGAGCGGGTCCGGAGAGCTGCCTGCCGAAGCTTTCATCACTTATATCGCCATTTTTTCACAGGTCATGCGCCCCGCAAAGGCGCTTACGGATGCATTCAGTAACATCAATTCGGGCATAGCCGCCGGCGAGCGGGTGTTGGAATTGATCGATGAAAAGAACGCGTTGCCCGAATCGCCCAATGCGCAACCGATTACCGCTTTTAATTCGGGGGTTCGGCTGGCTAATGTAAGCTTTTCATATGGGGAGCGCGAGGTGCTAAAAAACGTGAACCTGGAAATACCCAAAGGGCAAACGGTTGCATTGGTCGGCCCTTCCGGCGGCGGAAAGTCCACGTTAATGGATTTGATTCCACGGTTCATGGATGTTGCCAGCGGTAAAGTTTTGGTTGATGGTGTGAATATCAAAGACCTTGTCACGAATGATTTGAGATCTATTATTGGATTAGTGAATCAAGACTCGTTCCTGTTTAATGACACCATCTTCAACAACATCGCTTTCTCATCAGATAACGTAACCAAAGAAGATGTGATGGCAGCAGCCAAGATTGCCAATGCACACCAATTTATACTGGAGACGGAAAATGGATACGAAACAGCGATTGGCGACCGTGGTGTGCGGCTGTCGGGTGGTCAGCGACAGCGGATATGCATTGCCCGCGCCGTCTTGAAGAATCCACCGATCTTATTGCTCGATGAAGCGACCTCCGCCCTGGATACCGAGTCGGAGAAATTGGTGCAGGAAGCATTGGCTAAATTGATGGAAAACCGCACGACATTGGTTATTGCCCATCGATTGAGTACGATTCAGAACGCCGATAAGATTGTGGTACTCGAGGCCGGAAGCATTGTGGAAGAAGGAAACCACCAGCAATTGCTGGCCAACGGCGGCCTTTATAAACGATTGATCGAGATGCAGCAGTTCGGCGAATAAGCCGATATGGCAGTTCCGTGACTTGGATACCATGGGCATTTTAACTAAATTTCCGCTATAAAGATTTTCTTTCATTGGCAGCGGAGAGACCGATAACTTTACTTTTCTATGCCATGCAATCATTGCATATAAAAGCAAAATTATCTAAGTTTGCTGTCAAAGATATCAGGGTATGGACGCCGAAAAAAAGCTTACATTTCTTCTTGAAGACAAGCACCTGGACGACGGGTTGAAAGCGATCGCAGCGAAGGTAAGCGAAGGTAAGCGGATCGATCAGGCGGAAGGTGTGTTGCTCTACGAGCGTGGTGAGCTGGGGTATCTGGGCGTATTGGCAAACGCCATACGGGAACGGCGACACGGCAATATCACCTACTTTAACCGGAACTTCCACATTGAACCCACCAACCTTTGTGTGTACGACTGCAAATTCTGCTCCTACTCGCGGCTCATCAAGGAACGGGCCGATGGGTGGGAAGCGACCAAGGAAGAAATGCTGGACATCGTAAAATCATACGATCATGAGCCGGTAACGGAGGTCCATATTGTAGGGGGGGTGTTGCCACAATACAACATGGCGTTCTATATGGACCTGTTTACGGCAATCAAACAACACCGGCCAAATCTCCATGTGAAAGCGCTTACTCCTGTTGAATATCATTATATTTTCAAGAAGGCCAAGGTTGACTATGCCACCGGGATGGCCATGATGAAAGACGCCGGTTTGGAGTCGATGCCGGGTGGCGGTGCGGAGATTTTCCATCCGGAGATTAGGGACCAGATTGCAAAGGACAAATGCAATGCAGAGCAATGGCTACAGATCCATGAAGAATGGCATAAGTTGGGCATGCATTCCAATGCGACGATGCTGTACGGGCATATTGAGGAGTACCGCCACCGGGTAGACCATATGGAACGACTGCGGCAGCTGCAGGACAAGACGAATGGATTCCAAACCTTCATTCCGTTGAAGTTCCGTAACAAAGACAACCAGATGGCCCATGTGCCGGAGTCGACCGTCGTCGAGGACCTTCGCAACTACGCCATTAGCCGCATTTATCTGGATAATTTCCCGCATATCAAAGCCTATTGGGCCATGATCAGTCGGGAGACCGCCCAACTGTCGTTGAGTTTTGGTGTAAACGATATCGACGGGACGCTCGATGATACGACAAAGATTTACTCCATGGCTGGTGCGGAAGAACAGCACCCTGCAATGACGACACAGGAACTGGTGGCGTTGATTAAACAAGCAGGTAAACATCCCATTGAGCGGGATACCTTATATAACATCATGACGGATTACAATGACGTGGTTTTTGACGGCGACGGATCCGATAAACAAGCACGGTATTATCAATTACCGGTATTGAACGATAAATAGCAATAGATTTTTGGAAAAAACACTTTACATTATTCGCCACGGCCAAACCGACCTCAATTTAAAGGGGATCGTGCAAGGTAGGGGGGTCGACTCCCCATTGAACGAGACGGGAAAGAAGCAAGCTGAAGCATTTTTTGCCCGTTATCGCGATGTTGACTTCGATAAAATTTATACGTCCACGTTGGTGCGTACCCACCAAACGGTAGCACCTTTTGTCGGCATACCCACCGAGCAGCTCGCCGGACTTGACGAGATTGGTTGGGGCGCATATGAAGGAAAAGAGCAAACCCCCGATATCATGACGGGATTCGTTGAGTTGACCGAAAGTTGGCGACTGGGTGAATTGGACCGTGCGGTGGAGGGGGGCGAAACGCCCAACCAGTTAGTTGCTAGGCAACGCGAGGCGCTCAGCCACATCCTATCCCATCCGGACGAAAAAACAGTACTGGTCTGCATGCACGGCCGGGCGATGCGGGTGTTCCTCTGCTTACTCATTGAACGCAATATCGCGTCAATGGATGAGTTTCCTCATACGAACACGGCATTGTATAAAGTGCATTACGATGGACAACGGTTTTCCATTGTCGATGCCTATAATATTGAACATTTAGCAGGTCTGCTTACTGAGTAGTGGATTTATGGAAAAAGTGAAGATATCTGCGGTGTCTTATACCAATACACTGCCATTTCTATATGGGCTCCAACACTCGCCGGTGATCGACGAGGTGTCGTTGAGCCTTGATGTGCCCAGTACGTGTGCGCACAAACTGATTCACGGCGAAGCCGATTTGGGCATTGTACCGGTAGCTGCATTGCCCGATATCCCAAACGCCGAAGTTGTTTCCGATTATTGCCTGGGCGCCACCGGCGCGGTAAATTCCGTTTTCATCTATAGCGACAAGCCGGTAGAAGCGATCAAATCGCTCCGGTTGGATAGTCAGTCCAGAACCTCCAACGCCTTGGCAAGAATACTGCTGCGTCACCATTGGAAAAACGAGTCCGTCGTACTCGTAGATGGGCAAGCTGATGCATATGTGGAGATAGGCGACCGCACCTTCGGAAAACAACATGCCCACCGGTATGTGTATGACTTATCGTGGCATTGGCAGGAATTCACCGGACTGCCTTTTACGTTTGCGGTGTGGGTAGCCAACAAACCCCTGAAACCGGCATTTATCCGGGCATTCAATGATGCCCTGGCGTATGGGTTAAGCCAACGCGATGCACTGATTGCCGAATTACCTGCCCGGATAGACTTCGATTATCGCCAATACCTCATGGAAAACATCGACTATCAGTATAACGACGCAAAAAAAGAAGCTGTGAAAACGTTCTTGAAATGGAAAGAGTCGCTAGAGCTCGGTTTTGATGCCGGCTTAATGCACGTGAGGGGCAAACACGAAATTCAGGAGCGACACGGCAATGCCTAGCAACACGGCAATCATTTTCTTTTTATTGAATTTATGATGGTCGGCCGACCCCGACTCGAATAGGATTGTCGTGGAAATGTGGAGGAAAATACCAATGACCACGGCCATTATCCGATCAAAGTATTGCTCGATATGCCCCATGCCGCCCGAGCTGATCGCTTTACTGACCACAAAACCCAGCGGTGTCATGATGGCGAACAACGCTAATAGCAAGGTGATTTTTTGCCGAGACAGCGAGGTGTTGAGCAGCAGACTGCCTAGTGCAAACGCTGCAGGGACGTGATGCAGCGCAATTCCGAAAGTCAGTGCGCCCTGATGGCCAGCGGCCAAAGGCATACCCTCCAATACGGCGTGTAGGCATAGGCTTATCATAATCCCCAAGGGGAATAAGTTACTGCCTTTTTCGGAATGATGGATATGTCCGTGTTCGACACCGTGCGACAGCTGCTCTAAGCCAAGCTGCAAGATAAATCCCAAAAGCACAAATAAGCCGATGGTATGGCCGTGTGTACTGTGGCTATGGTAAACCTCGGGAATCAAATGGAGCACGGTGATGGAAAACAAGTATGCACCACTGAACGAAAGGACAAGCTTCAATAGGCTGGTGTTGTCGCGCTTCACAAAAAACACGGCTATACCACTTGCAAACGCCGAGATAAATAGAATGGCAATAATCGCTAGGGGACTCATGCTTCGGCCTTGACGGGAGTTAGATTGGGAACTAAATACCTAAACCCTAGGCCAGTGAGGTAGCCAATCAGACTTCCGAGTAAAGCCCCCCCGATGATATCCAACGGATAGTGGACCCCTACATACACTTGTGCAAAACTTATGATCGCGGCCCAGGAAAGGCCCAGCCAAAGGATGTGTTTCCATCTTCGATAAAAAACCATGATCAGCGCCACGGCGATTGCGAAATGATTTGCCGCGTGCGACGACGTGAAACTATAGCCACCGCTGCATCTCACCAGCACATTCACCTGGTCTTTAAATTCGACATCCCGGCAGGGTCGCACCCGCTCCACTGATTTCTTAACGATAGCGGAAGACACGTGGTCAGTAATGCCGAAGGTGATTAACAAAAAGGCAATGATATATAAGCCGTTTTTTTTGTAGTTCCTGATGCAGAAAATAATAATGAACAGATAGAGGGGCGCCCAGGTATACCGATTCCGGAGAATAGGCATAAGCCAATCAAAAAACGCATTGCTCAACCCTTGGTTGATCGCCAGGAATGCATCCTGGTCGAACGAAAGAAGTTGGTCGATCATATAAAATAAACAAAGTTGCAACAAAAGTAAAAATAAATTTTAAATTCCTACGATATTCCTATTTTTACGATTTCAAATAAATATACATGACATTAATCAAATCTATTTCAGGCATACGGGGAACGATTGGCGGGCGGACGGGCGAAGCATTGACCCCAATCGATATTGTTAAGTTTACTGCCGCGTTCGGTCGCTTTATCCAGCAGCAGTCGGCCTCGAACAAAATGGTGGTGGGGCGTGACGCCCGTGTTTCGGGCGAGATGGTGCGAAACCTAGTTGTCGGCACGTTGCAGAGCATCGGCATGGACGTCGTGGATCTCGGCCTTTCCACCACACCGACCGTGGAGATCGCTGTGCCCGAGGAGCAAGCTGCGGGTGGTATCATTCTGACGGCGAGCCATAACCCCGGACAGTGGAATGCGTTGAAGCTACTTAATGCCAAAGGTGAATTTATCGACGATGCCGCTGGCAGACGCGTGCTCGAGATAGCCGAAGCGCTCGATTTTGATTTTGCAAAAGTGGAAGATTTGGGTAAGGTCACCACCGATGATAGCTATTTACAAAAGCACATCGATCAGGTTTTATCGTTGCCTTTGGTCAATGTGAATGCGATACGAAAAGCTGGTTTTAAAATAGCCGTCGACGCGGTTAATTCGACGGGCGGGATTTTTGTGCCCGCCTTGCTGACCGCATTGGGTGTGGAAACCGTTTATAAAATCCATTGTGAACCAAACGGGATTTTCCCACATAACCCCGAGCCGTTGGCTGAGAACTTAACGGATTTATCGGCACTGGTCGTCGAAAAAAAGGCCGACTTGGGCATCGCTGTAGATCCCGACGTGGACCGGCTATGCTTTGTGATGGAAGATGGAAAGATGTTTGGTGAAGAATATACCCTCGTGGCGGTAAGCGATTACGTGCTTCAGCATACGCCTGGGAATACGGTATCCAACTTGTCGTCTACCAGGGCGTTGCGGGATGTAACCGTTAAGAGCGGGTCGGAATACCATGCAGCGGCTGTAGGCGAAGTGAATGTAGTGACGAAGATGAAAGAAGTCGACGCCGTAATCGGCGGTGAGGGTAATGGCGGTATAATCTATCCCGCCATCCATTACGGACGGGATGCCTTAGTTGGCATCGCGCTTTTCCTTACTCACTTAGCTAAAAGCGGCAAGCGTATCTCTGAACTACGGGCAAGCTACCCCCAGTATTATATGTCTAAGAACAAAATCACCCTTACCCCAGGGTTAGACATCGATGGCTTGCTGGCCGCTATGCAACAAAAATATAAGGACACGCCCCATAGTACTGTCGACGGATTGAAAATTGATTTCGAAGAAGAGTGGGTGCACCTGCGCAGATCCAACACCGAGCCCATCATCCGGATTTATTCCGAAGGCCCCACACGGGAACGGGCGGAAGCTATTGCACGGCGAATCATTCAGGAAATCGAATCCACAATCAGCGCGTAGTATTCTTCCTTTTTTGAAGATGTTTTCCTATTAAAAATGGAGAAGTTTCTATTAAGAAGCTATATGCATTTTATTGCTTAACCATTTAATAACGTTTATTGATCGTATTTTTACTGTATTAAATACGATTAAAATACGATAAAAATACGATGGAGATACGATGAATTGTAGTATATTTATCGTATAAGGATAAATTTTATTCCTATTTTCTATTTAAAATATTTCCAATACTTCCAGTTGCCTATGTTAATCGTTCGGCGCGCTTCCGTTTGGGCAGGTTGTATCTTGCATTCAAATTTTCTATCTTGCCTCTTTCCCAAAAAACTGTCAATATGCATAATCGAGATGCCATTTATGTAACGTCAGAAACTAGCCGCTTGCGAAAAGTGCTGGTACACAGTCCAGATAGCGGATTGGGGAAAGTTGTTCCCTCCAAAGCACAGGACTGGCTATTCGAAGATATCGTTCACCTCGATACCATCCGGCGGCATGAATACGATTATTACATCAAATTGCTCTTATATTTCCTCGATGAAGAAAAGATAAGAGGCCGATTGGCCGAAATCGATGCCCCCGGGCATCAACGCAACTTTTTCAAGCCCGACCACCCCAGCTTTTACCACTCACAGCATGTAATCGAGTTACAAGTGTTATTGGCGGATATCCTCGCTGACACGTCGATAAAAAGCCAATTAGTCGCCTCGGTCTGTGCGATCGAGGCTTGCAGCTATGATGTGCAGCGCGAGCTGATGGGGTACCCACCGGCGGTGTTGGCGCGGGTATTCTTCAGCGGCACACCTGATGAGCGCGAGATGATTTTTCCGCCCATCCCCAACTTTATCTTTACCCGGGATATCGGCATTGTGATCAATGACCATATCCTACTTAATAAGCCGATGAAAGAAGCCCGCAAACGCGAGGCGTTGATTGCCAAGTATATTTTCTATCACCATCCCTTTTTTGCAGCCCACCACGATAAGGTGATAGAGCTCACCGACACGCAGCACCACTTCCTGCTGCCCAATGACGCTGATGTGGAACGGGTGACACTGGAGGGGGGAGATGTGAT
This sequence comes from Parapedobacter flavus, assembly GCF_035818675.1. NCBI lineage: Bacteria > Pseudomonadati > Bacteroidota > Sphingobacteriia > Sphingobacteriales > Sphingobacteriaceae > Parapedobacter > Parapedobacter flavus. Next base: position 212,684 of record NZ_JAYKZZ010000010.1, on the reverse strand, counting down.
GGTAGTGAGCCCAAGCCACGTGCTGATCGGCGTGAGTGAGCGTACCACCCGCGAAGCGGCCGCCCAGGCGGTGCGGCGCTTGTTTGAGAAAGATGTGGTGCAGAAGGCCACTATTGTTAAAATCCCGCACAAACGGGATTACATGCATATTGATACGGTTTTTACGCAGGTGAAACGGAATGTATGGGTCATGCTGGGCGATTTTTCCACCCAGCGTATAGCGGGTTCGCAGTCGGACGCCGTACATCGGGCCCTTCGTATCCAGCCACACCGTGCCGATGGTTTGGAGATCCTGCAATTTGAAAAAGGGGATTTGTCCAAGCCACGGCATTTTCAATCGCTCGAAGCGCTGTTAACGGATATCAGCGTGCGCGATCTGGGTTGCGCCCCGGAAGAGGTACGGATTATCATGTCGGGGAATAACGAATTTCCGTATGACGCGCGCGAGCAGTGGACCGACAGCTGTAACGTGCTGGCTATCCAAGAGGGCGTGGTATTGGGGTACGATCGCAACGATAAGACCACGGAAGCGTTCCGTGCAGTCGGCTTCGATGTGGTAAATGTGTCCGATTTACTCGCTGATTTGGAGTCGGGCAAGGTAAATGCGGTTGACCTGACCGATACCTTGGTATTAATGCCATCGGCAGAACTGTCGCGGGCCCGGGGCGGCTTCCATTGCATGAGTATGCCCTTACTAAGGGATTAATGTGCATGTATCCACTTAAAAGCGTAGCTTTTGTCTGGCACCTTCATCCGGTCGGCTAGGCGAAGCAGGCGGTCGGGCAGGCGGACGAGGTAGTCCCGTGCGCGCTCACCAGCCTCATTCAATTCCTTGACGGACTCGATCTGCCATTCGGTAAGCAACTCTTTAAGAATATCCACATAATCGATTGCCGTGTAAACGCCCAGCCGTTGGGCGGCATCTGAAAAGTGGCTGAACGCTTCCCCTTGCGGTTCGCCCGACTCCCTAAGCAAAAGTGCGGGCATCACGATCTTCTTACGCATCATGTCTTCAAATGCCAGCATCACTTCACTGGGATCTACTTCTATCGCTTTGGATATGAAAGACATATATGCTTTAGCATGGCGTGCTTCATCAGCCGCAATTACACCACACATTTTTGCCAATAGCTTGTCGCCTTCCTTTTTTGAGAACGCAGCTACCCGCCGGTGCGATACGTTGGTAGCCAGCTCCTGGAAAGACGTATAGATGAAGTTGCGGTAAGGGTCGTTGCCCGTTCCGATCTCAATGCCATCTTGCAGCAGGTATTGGGTGGAAATTTCCATTTCGCGCATGTTGACGCGGCCGGAGAGGTATAAGTATTTGTTGAGCAAATCGCCATGCCTGTTTTCTTCGGCCGTCCATGCACGTACCCATTTCATCCACCCGCCTTGTTCGTTTTTGTTGACATCTTCCACCATAGTAAGCCACGACTCATAAGTAGGTAGGGCCTCTTCCGTGATGGTATCGCCGATCAGTACGGCGACCAAATCATACGACAGCTCCCGGGCACTTTCTTGTAAATCCCTTACCTCTTCAAAAAACGTGTCTCTTGACGAATCGGGGAGAAAGTCTGCAGGTTGCCACATTTGCTCTACGGGCTTCAGGTACTCCGCCATGTCATTAAGCATGAATGGCTCCAGGTATGCCATCACTTCTTTCCGTGATCCCTCGGGTATTTGTTGTGTCAATTGCATAGTCTATGCAAAGGTAGTCGATTAAATTTAAAATATGTTAGGAATCATAATTTAACCGTAGTTTTGAGACCCTATATGAGCGGTCATTTTAACATACGTGTATACGGTATCTTGGTCAACGACAACCGTGAAGTCTTGCTCAGTGATGAGCGCGAGTATGGCATGGAATTCAGTAAATTCCCGGGTGGCGGGTTGGAATATGGGGAGGGGCTTTCTGCTGGTCTTGCGCGTGAGTTTAAGGAGGAGTGCGATGTCGATATTGAGATTTTGCGGCATGTCCATACCACCGATGTATTTATAAAATCGGCATTCAATGACAGCCAAGTCCTTGCGGTATATTACTTGGTTAAAAATAAAACACCAATAACATGCCGTTTCAGTGATAAAGCATTCGATTTCGAAGCGGATAACTCCATTGACCAGGTTTTTCGTTGGATACCCATCGACAAATTGAACGAATCGGACCTGACCTTTGAGATAGATCGCATCGCTTGGCGTGCGTTCATGTCGGAAAACAGCCACGGTTTGCATTTTTAAATCGGACACTAGTCCGAAATAGGCCCGCCGCATCGGATAAATTGATACTTTCGTGCCATTATTCGTAACTCGGAGCAATGGAACTTTTTTTTTGGATTAGCTTATTCATTATTGGATATACCTATATCGGCTACGGCATGGTATTGTACGCACTCACCCGACTGAAGCGGTTGATTGCGCCTAAGCAAGAAACGGGTATGGGGAGTGGTGACGCGCAATGGCCGTCGTGTACCATCATCGTTGCCGCGTATAATGAAGCATCCGTTATCGAAGAGAAAGTCCGCAATACGCTAGCTTTACAGTACCCGGATGGAAAAATAAACTATTGTTTTGTGACAGATGGGTCTACCGATGCGACCCCCGACATTGTTCGGCGGTTTCCACAGGTTGATTTGCTGCATACCGATGCACGCGGCGGTAAGATTGCCGCCGTACACCGTGCCATGGAGCAGGTTACGACGGAGGTGGTCATCTTTACGGATGCGAATACCTTATTGAATGAAACCGCCGTGCAGGAAATCTGCAAGCGTTACGAAGACCCGGAAGTCGGTGCGGTGGCCGGTGAGAAACGCGTGCATGCCGACGCGAAGGCAGATGCCAGCGCCGCTGGGGAGGGTTTTTACTGGAAGTACGAATCTGCGCTAAAGCAGTGGGACTCGACCCTGCATACGGTAGTGGGCAGTGCCGGCGAACTGTTCAGTATCCGCAGATCGTTGTACGAACCTGTTTCGCCCGATACCATTTTGGACGATTTTATGATCTCGATGCGGATTGCTGAGCGCGGGTACCGGGTAGTTTATGAGCCAAAGGCTTATGCAACCGAGATGGCCTCGGAGAACGTGGAAGAAGAACTGAAGCGGAAAATCCGCATCGCTGCCGGTGGCATTCAATCGATTTTGCGTTTAAAACGTGCGCCAAATCCTTTTTCCGATCCGGTACTGGCTTTCCAATACATCAGTCACCGGGTATTGCGCTGGACGGTGACACCGATACTGCTCGTGGTAGTTTTTATTCTTAATGTCCTCTTGCATACCCGTGGAGCCGGGGAAATCTATACCATATTGTTTTATGGACAAATGGCGTTCTATTTATGTGCTGTTTTGGGCCTATTGCTTGAGCGACGGGCGTTGCGGGTGAAGATGCTGTTTATTCCCTATTATTTTTGCGTGATGAATTATGCCGTGATCGCGGGGATCCTCAGGTTTTTCAGTGCAGGTCAAAGTGCCATCTGGGAACGGTCTAGCCGAAAGCAAGATAACCGTTCCAATGGTTCGGCCGTGGCATAGCATGCCACGTATTCGTCGTCCATGGCGAACGAGTAAAGGTAAATCCTGTCCGGCGGATGACCACCGATAATTTCCTTTTTTGTTACACAGGTGCCATCCAAGACTTCGAACAAGGGGAGGTGCTCTCCAATACCCTCGCCGGTCAATTTCAGTATGGCTTCTTTTCGGGTCCACAGGGTAAAGAATCGACTGTGCATACCTTCTTTCTTCGAGGTAATGTAACGGATTTCATTACCTGAAAAACATGAAGGCAGCATATCGTCAATAACGATAGGTCGTTGCAGCCATTCGATGTCAACACCTATCGCGGTCCCGTCTGCGATTCCAATCAGCGATTTGTTTTCGGTATAAGAAAGATTAAAGGTAATCGAGCGGTCAAGATCATTCCGCAAATTCGGCTTGTTATGGTGTCCGCCATTGAAATGGAGGTCAGCCGCTCTGGTGTACGTTGCATCGGCCAGTAAGACCCGAAGCAGCGTATGGGCCGTTTTGTAGCGGGTTTGGTGGGCAGGTTGATGGAAACGTTCTGCCCGGGCCCGTTCATCATTACTCAGCGTATCATCGTACCGATTGGTAAGCACGGTGTCAGCGAGTACCGGGTCAATCAGCCAAAGGCTCGGGCGTGGAACAGGATGGAAACCCAGCGCAATCGGCCAGCCGTCTGTCCATTGCGGCTCATCGAGCCATGTTGATATGATGGTTGTGTTTCCCATCGATTAACCCTTATTTACACCAATACGCGCAATGAGATCATCGAAATAGCGTTCGAAGGTAATGTGGGCAATGCCTTTGGCCCCGGCATCGGATCCCAGCCGTGAGCGCTCTACGGTGACAATATCCTTTAGCTGCGTCATACAATAGGTATTGATAGCCTGTTGGATGGGAATGGTGATATATTCATTTGCAGCTGCAATTTTACCGCCCAGTATGATTAATTCGGGATTAAAGAGCTGCACCAGCGTAGCCATGCCCTTTCCTAGTTTTTCGCCCGTAATAGAGAGGATATTGATGGCGTACTGGTCGCCACGATTCGCGGCGTCGATTACCCGCTGGGGTTCGATGTTTTCAATTTCCTGTTGCGAAAGGTCGTTGAGGAGCGAATCTTCGCCCGACTGGATTCCTTCTTTAGCCATTTTTGCCAATGCGATTCCAGAGGCCACCGTTTCCAGGCATCCTTTTTTTCCACAATAGCATAAGATGCCATCGTCAACAAAAGGCATATGCCCCATTTCTCCGGAAAACCCTGCTGCGCCATCCCGTAATTGGCCATCCATGATGATCCCTAAACCGATACCCCAGTCCATCAAAACAACCAACACATCTTTCCGTCCTTCGGCCATGCCAAATTTCAATTCGGCAATAGCCGCACTTTTCACATCGTTGATAATGAAGACGGGTTTCTCAAAAGCCGTTGCCATATAATCCTGCAGGGGCTGTGCTGGCCAATCGTTGGCCATATAGGTATGGTTACGACCATCGGTTTTATTGATGAGTCCGGGCATGCTGATGCCAATAGCCAATATGGAGGTCCAGTTCACGCCCGAAGCGGCCATAAAGTCGGCAATCCGATCTTTGAGTTGGTCGGCCGAGGACCAATCTTTTGTCAACAGGAATGGCGAGGAGGCCGTATGGATAAATACGTTCGTGTTGTCGACAATGGTCATTTTAACCTTGAATAATTCCACCTCTACGGATAACACAAAGAAGGTATTGCTTTTCAGCTTATTCAGAATCGGCTTTCTGCCGCCGATGGAACTCCCTTTCTCGTTTTGTTCCAGTATCCCTGCTTCGGCTAAGCTGTTGATTAATTCGAGGGTTTTTGGAGCACTGAGGTTGAGGTGCTTGCAGATACCGGCATTGGTCATCCCGTTTGTTGCAACCAGCGCCTTAACAAGTTTTAACTTGAAACCGTGGTTTTTTCGTTCGATACGCGACTTTCGTGCTAGATTATTCAATGAAAACAGCGGGGACATTACGTTTTAAATTAGTATCCAAAAATACGCAATAATACCGGATTCCGATACAGTTTTGTTACATATTTGCAAATAACCCTAATCTTCTTGAAAAAAATTGAAAAAGTTTTGGTGTTGATTAAGGAAATAATAAATTTGTGACTTCGGAACCGATTTGGAAATCAGAATAACCATGAAGAAAGAAAACACGTCCCGTCGGGATTTTATTAAGAAATCAATAGTGGGGGCAGCGGCATTCAGCATTGTCCCCCGTTTTGTTTTAGGTGGGCAGGGCTATTTAGCGCCAAGTGATCACCTCACAAAAGGCGTTATTGGAGTAGGTGGCATGGGCCGGGGGCATTTCGGCTATGCAGGTACCAAAACCGTGGCCATCTGTGATGTGGATACCCGCCATTTGGCCCTTGCCATGAAGCAGCTGGGCGATAATGGTGTGAATCAACTAGCGGATTTCCGCGAGTTGATTCAACTTCCGGAAGTAGACATCGTACATATTGCAACGCCACCGCATTGGCACGGGCTTATGGCAACGGAGGCCGCACGTATGGGCAAGGACATCTGGTGTGAAAAACCGATGACCCGCACCATCGGTGAAGGCAAGAAAGTGATGGAAGCGATTAAGCAACGTGGTAATATTTTCCGTTTGAATACCTGGTTTCGTTTTGATGCCAATTTTTATGGGATGAACGTGCCGGTAAAGCGGATCAAGAAACTGGTTGATTCGGATATGTTGGGGTGGCCGTTGAAGGTGACGATTAGCAAGCACACCGGATTTGATTGGAAATTCTTTTGGGTGGGTCGTGAGAACCTGCCCGTACAGGAAGTTCCGAAAGAACTGGATTACGATATGTGGTTGGGCCCGGCACCTTATAAACCGTATAACGAACATCGTGTACATACGACATTCCGTGGCTACTGGGATTATGATGGCGGGGGGTTAGGCGACATGGGGCAACATTACATCGACCCGGTCCAGTACTTCCTGAATAAGGACGGAGAGAGTCCCATTACCGTTGAAGTGGATGCGCCGCAACAACATAGCGATGCCGTAGGCACCTGGCGGAGGATTACATTTACCTATGCCGACGGTTGCCAGATCGTTCTCGATGGCGAAGGTAAAGATGCGGGGATGCCTTATATCGAGGGACCGAAAGGGAAGTTGTATAGAGGATTCAAGTCGGACATCCCGGACATGGAACGGAAACTCGCCTCGTTTCCAGACCCGGAGCCGCAAATGACCGACTTTGTGGAGGCGGTGAAGACACGCCAGAAGTTTGCACTTAACGAAGAGAATGGGTTTCGGTCTTGTACCATCGTGAATATGGGGTTAACGGCACTACGTCTCGGACGGTCACTGAAGTTTGACTCAGCGAAGCTCGAATTTATTGATGACGAAGCAGCGAACAGATTACTTGACCAACCCATGCGTGGCCCTTGGTCGTTATAAACTTACAAAATATAGATATCCATGATAAGGTCCATAGTTGCGCTCCTAGCGCTATTTATATTACAAGCACCGGTGTATGCCCAACAGGGCGACACCCGTACGACGACCACCAAGATAGCCGATATATTGGCTTTACAGCCATCGGAGACGCCCCAGCGGCTTAACGATGCGATGGGACAGCTGGAGCGGTTCACTGCTGCGGATATTTCGGCACTGCTTTCTCAATTGACGCCGCCGGGACAAGGGGACAATGCGGGTATCGAATATGCAACAAACAGTTATAGTTATCATGTGTTGTTACCCGGTAAAAACCAGCAGCGGGCCACTTTTATACAAGGTGCTACAGCTGCGTTGGCCGCACTGGATAACAAAGACAATAAAGGGTTCGTCATACAGCTATTGCAAAATGCGGGTGACGACACAGCGGTGGATGCGCTTAGCGGTTATCTTACCGATGACTATCTGAGTGAAAAGGCTGCACGGGCGCTTGCCCGTATCGGCACGGAAACGGCGGGGACCGCGTTACTGAAGGCCCTGCCCCAAGCGACCGGAGTAGCGGAGATCAATATCATTAACGCGCTGGGGTTCATGGCTTACTCCCCAGCAGAACAGTCGGTTTTAGCCAAAGCAAGCGCTACCGATACAAACCTGCAAAAGGTGGTGTTATACGCCCTTTCCCGGATCGGCGGAACAGCGTCCGGGTCGGTTTTGATGGATGCGGCCAGTGCGGCCGACTATGCGTACGACCCGACAGATGCGACGGCGGCCTATATCAATTACCTCCATCGGCTTGTCGAGCTGGGCGAAGTAAAGACAGCCGGCAAACTGGCATCGCGATTATTCAAGAGCACCCAGGCGGATAGTCAAATTCACAGCCATTTCGCAGCGCTGGAACTGCTGACGAAGATCAAGGGAGAGAGACACGTAAACAAGCTATTAAAGGCGGTGAAAGACGATGATTCTGTGTATCGGAATGCTTCGTTAGGCTTATTGGTGCCTTACCTCAATGACCGGACAACGGCCAAGCTGGTTCGTAACGCTGCGAAGGGCGACGAGCATGCTCAAGTGGACATTCTTCGGTATTTGGGAAATCAGCGGCAAACTGTAGCCCTGCCAGCCGTCCGAAAGTCACTGCATTCAACATCACCTGCCGTGCGGATAGCAGCGGTGCGGGCGCTCCATCAATTGGACAGTGATGCCGAGGTGAAAGAATTGATTCCGCTGTTGGAAAACACGGATGGTGAAACAAGGGCTGCCATCAAGGGTGTATTGCTTGTATCGGAGCAGGAGCAGCTTATACAAACCGTAACTGAAGCGCTCTCGGCAACGAAGAACGATGATGTGCGAATGTTGTTGATTGACGTGCTGGGCCGGCGTGGTGCGGGCGAAAGCATGCCGGTAATGCTAGACATGGTTAACAATGATGCCGGTGACGAGGCAAAAGCGGCGGCTTATGCAGCGCTGCCGAAGATCGCACGTGCGGACGACCTCAATAGTCTGTTGGGGCTGCTGGTCTCTACGGATGAGCGGTACATTGGGCATGTGCAAAATGCGGCAGTCGTGGCGGTAGATCGTGGTGCCGATAGGGGTAGCCAATTGCAACAGGTCATCACCAGCCTTAAAGGTGCAGGTGCCGGCGTACAACCCCATTATTTCCCCATTTTGGCGGGAGTCGGTGGACCCCGTGCGCTGGCTATCGTTTCGGACTACACCGAAGGGGATAACCCGGCTTTGCGCCGCGCAGCCACTTCGGCATTGACGGATTGGGCAGATGCGGCGGCCTTACCAAAATTGGTCGAGTTGAGCCGTAAAAAAGTGATGGATAGCGGTCAATTGGGTGAAGTGATCAACGGCCTGGTGCGTATTGTTGGTATTGCCGATGTGCCTGCCGACCAAAAGGTGCTTTACCTGCGTGATGCATTTGAAGTCGCCCAAACGGACGGCCAGCGTAAGACGGTATTACAGGCGCTGCAAGGTCAGAAAACCTATCAAGCCCTGCTATTTGCCGGACAGTTTATGGATGATAAAGAACTGGGCGCCACCGCAACAAATGCGGTAATAAACATTGCATTGGAAAACAAACAGTATTACGGCGCAGCGGTAACTCGATTACTGAAAAAAGCAATCGCACGTTTGTCAGGAAGCGAGAGCAGCTACCAGCGTGAGGCCATTCAGAAGTATCTTGATGGGTTGCCCGAAGGTCCGGGCTATGTATCGTTGTTCAATGGGCACAACTTAAATGGATGGAAAGGGCTGGTAGCGAATCCGATAAAACGCGCTGAGATGGACGCCAAAACGCTCGCCGCTGAGCAAGTGAAGGCCGACGAGGTGATGCGTGAAGGATGGTACGCGGAAGACGGCGTATTACATTTCAATGGCCATGGCGACAACATCGTTGCGGCAAAAGAATATGGCGATTTCGAGCTGTTGGTCGACTGGAAGTTAGATAAAGATGGAAAAGATGGCGATGCTGGCATTTATCTGCGCGGCACACCTCAGGTTCAGATATGGGATACGTCGCGCGTGAATGTAGGGGCGCAGGTCGGCTCCGGCGGATTATATAACAACCAAACGCACAAAAGCAAGCCACTTAAGGTGGCGGACAATGCATTGGGCGAATGGAATACGTTCCGTATCACCATGATTGGCGATAAAGTAACAGTATATCTCAATGGTGAATTGGTGACCGACAATGTGGTGCTTGAAAATTATTGGGATAGAAGCATACCGATTTTCCCCACGGAACAGCTCGAATTGCAGGCGCATGGTACGCATGTGATGTATCGTGATGTGTATGTGCGGGAGCTCCCGCGCCGCGAGACGTTTACCCTCAGTGCAGAAGAAAAAGCCGAAGGTTTCGAAGTGTTGTTTGACGGAACCAACCTGGATGCATGGACCGGCAACACGACAGCCTATCGGGTAAGTGATGAAGGCACGTTAGCGATCTATCCTGAAGAAGGGTCGGGGGGCAATCTCTATACGAAGGACGAGTTTGCCGATTTCATTTACCGGTTTGAGTTTCGGCTGACGCCCGGTGCGAACAATGGCATTGGCATACGGGCACCGTTGGATGGCGACGCTGCTTACGGCGGTATGGAGATCCAGGTTCTTGACAATACCGCCGATATGTATAAAAACCTGGCGGAGTACCAATACCACGGTTCGGTCTACGGGGTTATTCCGGCCAAGCGAGGTTTCCTGAAGCCTATGGGCGAATGGAATACCGAGGAAATCTGGATCAAGGGCAACAAGATAAAAGTGACGCTGAACGGGACGGTGATTGTGGATGGTGATTTGGCCGAAGCGTCTAAGAACGGCACGTTGGACAAGAAACAGCATCCCGGGTTGATGCGGACATCGGGTCATATCGCGTTCCTCGGGCATGGTTCGGAAGTACATTTCCGGAATATCCGGGTGAAGCGGTTGTAACTGATTACGGAACCGATCGGCTCAATTGGGCCACCGAAATGGTTGTAGGCGTTACAGATACGAAACAATAAGGAGGCAAGTTATGAGTACGTATGAATTGCTGAAAGCAGAAGGGTTTGAGCTGGGTGTCGAGCAGAAGAGCTACGAGGTTGTGAGCAATCTATTGGCTGCGGGGGAGTTCTCCGTTGCTGAAATTGCTAATTTTGCTACGGTAACCGAAGACTTCGTCAAAAAAGTTCGTGCTGATTTGAGCAAGAAAAAGAAATAGTGCAACTAGTGCGCCATTAATGAACATTGAGCCATCCTACTTTGTTGGGATGGTTTTTTTATGCTTTTTAATTTTTGGGTTTTTCTGCATCATGCTTGGCTATGGCGGCGACTAATTTTGTTTCATATTCGAGCCGGAGTTCCTTTTGGCGTTCTGGCGAGTTCAATTGGAGATGACCACGGGCTGCTAAAAACCTGTACTGGGTTTTCTTTTTGTTGCTAATGCCGTTAAGTATAATCTTCCGGATAGACGCACCGATATACGGTGCGGCATTAGCGTTCTATTATTATTATTATTATTATTATCCGCAGCATTTTAAAAAATATAGATATAAATCACTTTTGTTTTTTTCGATTCTTTTAGTGGCCCAGTTGATGATTCCCTTATTTATTTATATGGTGACAGACCTTACAGGTGGGGTTGCCGGTGAGCATCGTATACTATGGCAGCTTTTTGGCTTTTTTTATTTTGACATTGCCTAGGCGTGTGCGACTCTTTGTATACCCTGGCTATTTTACGTCGGAATCACATGGCGGTTAGCAAGGGATATGGTCACTTATGTCAGCAAAGTAAGCTATAGTATTTATCTGGTGCATTCCAGCTTGGTGATAGGTGCATTTTTACCTTACATCGGCAGCTACTTTTTTGGTGATATGTATTTTGGGGGGCATAAGCTATTGTTACTTTTTACGTATATTACGTATATTACTATTTCCTCGTTAATGCTGTATTACTTCGTCGAAATGTTTTTTTTTAGCGCGAAGAAGCGGTGGATTTCGAGATTAAAGGGACAGGATTTGAATCCCGCTCCCCTTTGATATTTTAATGATATAATCGACTTAATTGACCCTGTAGCATTTTTTCTACAAAAGAAGATAAAGGCGTTACAATATATTACAAACTTTCTGATTTTTTGGACCTTTGTTGCGAATACATTTATGCTATGACGAGAGTAATCAGTTTATTACCTATATTAATGGAGGTAATCCGTATAACTCGAACTTGGCGAATGGTATAGGGAATTAGTGTCCATGTATTCCTTATGAACTTTATTTACATTATTTTGGCCTGCAAGGGTGTAAAGAATCGATGGTAATAGCTGTAACAAATCGGGTAAAAGAAATTGGTGCGCAATTGCGGATTGGCCGGACTATCGGGTTGCTGTGGTCACTCTCGAAGCAGATGACCTGTTTGTTGGTTTTCATGGTTGTATTGGAAACGTTTGCTTTATACACCTCTTTATACGCGATAAAGATATTAATTGATTTGGTGACTGCATCTTCAAATCATATGGCGTTGAATGCAGATCAGATTATCACACAGTTGATCATCGCGGCATCGGTAACGGTAGCTTATCATGTTGTAAAGGCTGTGTCGGGTTATGTTACTGAACGGCAGGCAGCCACTGTTTCTGAGCTAATCAACGACAAGATACATGAGAAGACCGTCAGCATCGAATTATCATTTTATGAACAACCTGCCTATTTTGATATTCTACAACGGGCGAAGAATGCAGGGGCCGATCGTCCGAGTGCATTGATTATTGCTATTCTTGATACGGCTAAGCAGGTCCTTAGCTTGTTAGCCATCGCCTCCATTATCGTCCATATCGATTGGATTTTATTGCCTCTGCTGGTACTATTTGTCTTGCCTACGTTATTTATACGCATATACTTTTCGGATAAACTGAATGTTTTCAGACTTAAGACCACATCTTTAGAGCGACATGCTACGTATTTCGGACAGCTGATTACGTCCGAAGTCACCGCAAAAGAGGTGCGAGCCTTTGATTTAGGTAATTATTTTAAGCATAAATACTTGAAAATAAGGCTGCAACTTTTAGCCGAACGGTTGAAAATTTCCCTTGCGCGGACAAATGGAGAAATTATTGCAACAACACTGGCCAGTCTAGGCCTGTTTGCTTGTATCGGGTATACCATAAATCAAGCTTTGGATGGTAAAGTCACAATAGGGGATATTGCCATTTTCTTGGTAGTGTTCCCTCAAATTTTTAACTTTCTTCAAGGGGTTGCTTCTGGCATTTCTTCCATTTATCAGCATAATATATTTATTAATAGCATTTATGAATTGCTGGATTTGGAATCACCTAGACACCTTCCGTCTTCATCACCCATTGAACTGCCCATCAGTGATGCTTCAGCCTTGACCTTCAAAGATGTGGGTTTTAAGTATCCACATTCGGAGCGGTTCACGCTTCGTAATATCAATATACAGGTTCCCAAGGGGAAAATCATAGCGCTGGTAGGAATGAATGGTGCTGGTAAGAGTACACTTATCAAGTTGATGACGAGGCTTTATGATCCGTCGTTTGGCTGTATAAGGCTTAACGGGGAGGACGTTCGTCGGTTCTCGCTGCAAGATTACCGGAAAAACTTCGGTGTCGTTTTTCAGGATTTTTGTAAATACAATGTGTCGGTCGCCGAAAATATTCGTTTGGGTGATGTAGACTACGATAACCCTCGCGTAGGGGCCATAGAAACAGCTGCGACCCAATCGGGGGTCCATGAATTTGTAACGGAGTTTCCAAAGGGTTATGAAACCGTGATGGGGCGGGTTTTTGATGATGGTCATGAATTGAGTATTGGTCAGTGGCAGAAACTAGCCATCGCCCGGGCATTATATGGCCGCGGCCGTTTTTTGATTTTTGACGAACCAACGAGTGCGCTTGATGCGAAGTCCGAACAGGACTTCTTTTCGATGTTGTCCGAGCATCACCGTGACAAAGGGATCCTGGTAATTAGTCATCGTTATTCTACGATCAAGTACGCCGATTATGTTTATGTGCTGAAGGGTGGGGAAATAGTACAAGAAGGATCGTTTATTGAACTAAGCCATCAGGAGGGCGACTTCGTGAATTTATTTAAAGAAGAAATATTAAATGAAACACAACTTTAAACTTACCGTTTATGAATAGCCATGTGGTTATTTTAACGACATGTTCGGACGATTGGGGCGGTAGCGAGGAATTATGGGCGAAGAGTGTTCCGTTTATTAGGGATGCTGGTCATTCGGTGACGGTTTGCAAAGCAGAAATTGCCCTTGAGCACCCCAAATTTATTGAATTGAAGAACTTAGGGGTTACGTTTCAGGCGATATACCCAGACCTTCAGGGCTTTGGTAAACGGTTAATAAGACGCGTTGGAAATGAGCTTTGGAAATGGCGCAATCGGAAAAATGGATTGTTGGATCTGGTTCTCCATGGAAGTGTTCAGGCGTTTGAAACTTATCTCCGTCGGGCCAAACCGGCATTTGTCATCATATCTCAGGGTATAAACTTTGATGGATTAGCTTTTGCCCATCCTTGTCTAAAATTGGGGATTCCGTATGTCATTATTGCACAAAAAGCCGTCGATTTCTATTGGCCGGGGCCACAAGACCGACGTGTAATGAGGGAATTACTCCTACACGCCAAACGTTGCTTTTTTGTTTCCAAACATAATCTAAGGTTGACCGAAGAGCAATTTGGTGTGCGCCTGACGAACGGAGAAGTCATATTCAATCCGATCAAGATTAGTTCACCGATTCCTTACCCTGCGTTGCAATCGACCTATCGCTTTTGTTGTATCGCGCGTCTGTTTATTTTAGACAAAGGCCAGGATATGCTATTGCGGGTATTGAGCTTGGAGAAGTGGAAACGTCGCCCTATTCATGTTTCCTTCATTGGAAAAGGGATGGATAAAGAAGCATTGATGGAGTTAGCGGCACTACTTGATGTAAAGAATGTCAGTTTTGAAGGGTATACAGATCGAATCGATGAGGTTTGGAAAACACATCACATGCTCGTATTACCTTCGCGAAGTGAGGGACTACCACTGACCATTATGGAGGCCATGATGGCGGGGCGACCAGTCATCACCACCGATGCAGGAGGGAATGCGGAGTTTTTAGAAGATGGGGTTTCGGGGTATATTTCCCTGCCTGCTGAGCGGTCGCTTGATGAAGCAATGGAACGTGCTTGGCAGCAACGCGACCGGTGGCAAGAAATTGGACAAAATGCCTCAAAATGCATCGCGCGAGAGGTGCCTTCATCACCAGAAGAAATATTTGGAAAGAAAATACTAGCGATTATATGACCAGCCAACCTTTAATATCCGTTATTATTCCGACATTCAACCGAGCCCATACGGTGTTAAGGGCGATTAATAGTGTTTTGGACCAACGATACCGACATATACAGCTTATCGTGGTAGACGACGGTTCTACAGATGGCACACGGGCTTTGTTGGAATCTAAGCCTGGAATTGAATACATTTATCAAGACAATGCGGGTCAAGCTGCAGCCAGAAATACCGGAATGCGCCAAGCTCGTGGAACGCTCATATCGTCGCTAGACTCGGACGATTATTGGACGCCGGGTTTTCTGGAGGTTTGTGTCGGCAAGTTACGCGATTATGATGCTGACTTTGTTTTTACGAATTGGAATCAGAAATCGAAAATTACTGGAAATTGGGAAGACTTTCTTTCATCAGACCCTTTTTTATGCAATTACCTGTCGAAAGAAAAAAAAGGTTGGTTTTTTTTGGATAACGAGGATTTGAGAAAACTCTATCTGATGGCGTGCCCTTCGCCTTCGTCTTCTGTGGTATTAAAGCGGAGTTCCATGGTTGGCGGTTGGAATTGCAAGTTAAATATCGGCGACGATTGGGGGCTCTATTTGGATATGATTCTTGCTAAGCCCTGCAAAGCGGTTTTTACATTGGAAAGGCTTTGGTATAAAGATTTGGACGGTCAAAATATCTATGATGGGCGCGCCCGGGAGGAGGTGGTTAAATTGCTTCTAGTTGAGGATACCAACGAAATTCTTATTAAATACCGAGATTGGCTCACGCTAAGCGAGCAAAGATTATTGGAACAACGGTATGTAGCCGGACTTGTGGAGTTCGGAAAATATCAATTGACAAAAAACGGTCATCTAATCGATTTCTCCCGGCGCTTTGTACAAGCACTTTCAATTGACGTAAAACATACGTTGATTACCGCGGCCAAGCTAATGAAATCGAGCCTTCGTAATGGCTATCAGCGGATGATGTATCGGATGAATTATATAAAACCAAGCCGTTGAAAAAGACAGCTCGATGTGAGCAAAATGTGTTGCAGACAAAATGTGATTGCAGATGAAACTATTCGCGTTGCTTGATCATTATATTCCATATTAAACACTATAGAAAATGTCAATGTTATTAAAAGAAATCAAAAATGCCGATCATTTATACGATGATCAATACGCGAGCTTATACAATGATGCTTGGTGGAATCAAGATATTTGGAAGCCTGCAGCCGAGTTCCACATTCGTACGCTCACTTCGTTACTGAAAACAAGTAAAAATTGGCTCGATGTAGGGTGTGGCACGGGCTACTTTTTGAGTAAATTTCCTGAGGTCGACCGAATGGGGCTAGACTTATCGACCAATATGTTGGACCGCGCGCGCATGGCTAATTCGGAGGTTGCATTTGTGCAACAAAGTATGACGGAGAAAAACGAGTCATTGGAAGGGAAGTTCGATTTAGTATCCTGTACCGGTCAGCCGTGGTCCTATTTGCCCGATATGGATGCAATTGAGCGCTCCGTGATAAGAATGGCTGAGTGGACATCACCAAACGGCACGTGTATGCTGACGCCCTTCGATATATTTGATGTTTTGGAATTGGAACTTCCAGCTGATTTCTATGACATGTCCGCAAATATCACAAGAGATTTTGCGCCAACGCCGTTGGGACTTATTTGGACCTATAAAGAGTTTGATGGGAATTATTATCCATTATTAAGCCCCAACCTCGATCAGTGGGTGCGGTGGTTTAGCGTGTTTTTTCGGAAAATTGAGATTGTGTTTCGCGCAGATGTGCCTCGCGGAACATTGCAAGCATTACGAAGGATTATCGTGTGCAGTGAGAAACGCGCCCCCGGCGACGATACGCCCGCCAGCATCGTGTATCCAAATGAACCATTACACCTCGTGAGAGAACCTGATTCTATACAAAATACGATGAATGTGTTATCGAGCAAGCAGTTGGTGTCAGAATTATTCAACAGATTAAAATCCGGGAGATTGTTGAAATCCGCGTTAAGGCGGCTTTCTTGAAAGCGGATGGTTTTCGATAACGTTTTGTCGATAGGTATGTAATATTGTTCGTTTTTGTTGGGTGTAAATGAAGCAGTATATTGTGACAATAAGGAAGATGGTTCGAGCAGCAGAATGGTGGGAATATAAGCTAGTTCCACTATTGGGTATTGGCTATGCTACCGCATTTGTGTCCAAGACACCATTGATTGAAGCGGTCCCAACTCTTCTTATTGCATTTGTCGGTCTAGTCATAGGTGCGGTGTTCGCGAGTCTGATTAACGATGTGACCGATATAGATGATGATTTGGAGGCTGGTAAGAAGAATCGGATGGCAAAGTTTTCTGAAAGGAGCCGATGGGTATGTCTCGCGGGTTGTCTTACCTTGGGCGTGGCGTTCGGGATTATCATATATCCGGATCTTTTGTCGCTATTCTTTTACGCAATGGCTTGGCTTTCCTTTATCCTCTATTCGGTTCCCCCAATCAGATTGAAAATAAGAGGAGGAATAGGTGTTGTATGTTGTGCATGTGGAGAAAGTTTGTTTCCGGCACTTTTTATCGTGTCGGAATTCATTTATTACACCGGATTTTCAGCTCATTTTTGGTGGTTCATAACCGTAGGAATATGGGCGTTTGCTTCGGGTTTACGCGCGATTTTGTGGCACCAATTTGTTGATCGGGAAAACGACATCAACACGAATACAAACACGTTTGCAACAAAAGTAATACCCGAAAAATTCAGACCTGTCACTACCATACTTTTTGGCGTAGAATTAATTGCTGCTATAGGTATGCTTTTACAGATTCAATTGTTTGTTATTTGGATAGGCCTGTTGTTATATGTTGTCCTGGTAATGATTCGTTACAAGCGATATACCAGCATCCCCATCGTCCTGCTGACGCCTGCCAACGCGCAATGGCAAGTGCTGATGATGGATTTTTATCAGGCATTCTTGCCTTTAAGTTTACTTGTCGCTGCGAGCTTGAGCCAACCATGGGCGTGGATGATTTTATTGGCTCACGCCATACTTTTCCCTAAGACGATTTTTATCGCTGCCCGAGACTATTGGCGGGCCGTTTTTTATTTATATAGAAAGGTTGTCAGATACGCTTGAAAGGAGTTCATCAATCAAGGTATTCGTGCTTTTTTACGCTAATTTTTACAACAGTAGCGCTGAACGGACGATGTATTGTTTATACGCTATAAGTATGTAGTGCTTTGGCTACAAATGCAGTTTATTCATCTGTTTTCTTATTCTATTCGTCAAAAAAACATGCAGATTTGCGCGTGTTAAAGGTTTTCTAAATGAGAAGATAAATACATGAAAAAGAATATACTTCTAGTAGAAGACGAGCCTATTATCCATCGACTGCTCCACTTTATTTTGTCGAAAGAATTCGATGTGCAATCGACGGTTAATGGTTACGAGGCATTTCTTTGGTTGGAGAATCAACATTATACACCAGACTTGATTATCATGGACTGGATGATGCCTCAAATGGACGGAGGTACATTTCTGAAGTGTCTCAAAGTAAGTGGGCTGTATAGTGAAATTCCAGTCATTGTACTCTCCGCTTCGCCGCATGTGCAGGAGGAGTTGACCAATCTGCCGTTTTCTACGGTTAGCTATCTCCACAAACCTTTCGATCCGATTAAATTGAAAGAAACTATTGGAAGTATCTTCAAGACATCGCCCTATGGATTTGTTAACTAATGTAAAACAAGAGCAGTTTTTTTTGACAGTGTCGGTTGCCTATCTGGGCACTAAGTTCAGGGATGAGTTCGAAGATGGCATGTTTGATAATGTCGAAATTGCCAAATTTGATAAACCAGCTGATCTGGAGCGGTACATTCGGGAATGTCCGATGCTGCAAATACCGGAAGTGTTGTTGCTGGAATTAGGCGATGAGATTTCAGAGACGCAGCGATTGATTGCTCAATTAAGAGGCAACACAGTAACTCGGGTAATCAGTATCATCCTTTTGAGCTTTAAAGGGAATAGACGGGTCGTTGTTGATATATTTAAGCCGTTGGTGAACGATATTTACTTTTACCCCATTAACGTCGCCGATGTCAGGGAACGTATCAAGCTTATCCTGAGATTTAAATATCTACAAAGTGGACAGCCAGTATACATGGGGAAGCAATTCCCTAAAAGTTACGAGATGCCAGTGACCAAACGGATTTTCGATGTACTAGTTGCTAGTCTCGTGTTATTCATGGCTTCTCCATTATTGTTGCTGATTGCTGTATTCATTAAACTGGACTCTAAGGGCCCTGTACTATATAAAAGTAAGCGGGCAGGAACAGGGTATCGTATTTTTGACTTCTACAAGTTCCGTTCCATGCGGGTAAATGCCGATAAGGAATTGGCCGAACTGTCGGCATTGAACCAATACGCGGCAAATGGCGGTGAGTCGGCTTTCGTCAAAATAAAGGATGATCCAAGGGTTACGAAATTAGGTTCCTTTTTGCGGAACACCAGTTTGGATGAGCTTCCGCAGCTTTTTAATGTGTTGAAAGGAGATATGTCGTTGGTGGGCAACCGACCATTGCCGCTATACGAAGCGCAGGAACTGACATCAGACGAATGGGCCTTACGTTTCTTAGGACCGGCGGGAATTACGGGTCTTTGGCAAGTAACAAAGCGAGGCAAAAGTGAAATGTCTGATGAAGAGCGCCGGCAACTGGATAATGATTATACAAATCATTTTTCGTTTTGGACGGATTTGAAGATTCTATTGAAGACGATTCCAGCAGTGTTTCAGAAGGAAAAAGTGTAACATGAGATTAGGAGGTTCTTCGGTGTGCATCAAGCATATCCAATAAGGGTGAATTGGCCGCGAATTTCCGGGCATACATTTTTTTGGAGGATATTAATAGCGGATAGTCGTCATCTGTCAGTATTCGCGGGCTAGCCATCCCATCGCTGAAATCGATATAGCGTAAGTTGTCGTTCACAATCTCATCTTGAAAGGGGGAATTGAGCAATATCGTTTGGAAGAAAAACTCATCCGGCCCCCATGCATGTTTGAAGAAGCGGACGACTTCGGGGTGCTTTTTCACGAAATCCAAAACATAGGATACGTGCGTGGTTGCCATGGTAAACCATTGTGAACTGCCTACTAGTTCGAGACCCATAGGTGCTTTACGTTTGAAAGGAAGCGTGTTGATCACATATTGAAGTAAATATTTTCCTTTAAAACGATAGTTGGTCAAGTGGATTTTTTCTGTCCGGGTTCTCGCCCGCTCCCACCATGTTGATCCTTGCCGGTAAAATTCAATGAATGTTTTCTGAGGATGGCCGTTCAGGAAGTGATCGACGACTGACGGTTCAGCTAGGGGGTAATCGCTGCCACTCATTAAATTGATGAAATCATAACGACCTCGTTCGAGGATTTCTGACATCGACGAAAGCATGGCCTCGACCGTACTGTAGGCACCCCAGTCTACCCGCGTTCTTTTGATAATGAAGCGGACGCCTGCGTTATCGAGTAAGTGGCGGAACGGTAGGATATCTTGTTTTTTGTCCACATGGATATACACATCATGCAGCGGATGTGCAATGGCGCGGGCTAATCGGCTGACCTGGCCGGGATGCTGATGAGTTAGGATGAGGTGGGCGATTTTAGCCATAAAGCAAAATAACGAAAAAAGATAAGTGGTTCAAAGTGAATTATTTTGTAAATTGACATCCTTTGGCGCGATGATTGTCTGTAAGTGACGGTTTTACAAGTTTTATATTTTCTCATATGCGTGCACGGTCTATGGTTATTTTACTTTCACTGTTCTATGTTTTTTTTAGTGCAGCCTCTTGTGACAAAAAGAATGGAATTGATATTCATGACGGAAAAGAAACGGAAGTGGTCGAAGATAGCGATGGGGAAGGGACGGGCGAAGAAAATGAGGAGGCTGGACAAGGAGACGAAAACGACGAGGAGCAGGGAGGCCAACAGGATGAGGAAGATCAGCAGCAAGAAGAAGACCCGAATTTTAACTACGGTGAAGAATATCAGATCGGTAATGGGTTCCATGTTCCTTTTGTTTTAGGGGAGACGCCTTCCCCATATGGTTATTTCATGTTCTTTCCAGAATCGTATAAGTACCTCAAAAACACCTATCCAGTTTTAATTTTTTTACATGGTTCGGGAGAGCGCGGGAATAGCCAGACCAATACGGCAGAATTAAATAAGGCGGTTAAACATGGCCCAGGTAAGTTAATTAACAAAAGAGTTTGGTCTCCAAAAGAAGAAATGCTGGTCGTATCGGCACAAACGAGGGTGAATAAATGGGGCAGCCAGACATTAAAACATTTTATAGACTACTTGCTTGAAACGTACCGCATTGACGAAAGCCGCGTTTACTTGACGGGATTGAGCCTCGGCGCTTTTGGTACGTTTGACTACCTTGGGAAATACGGTGCAGATTCTAAAATCGCAGCTGCTGTTGCCGTATGTGGCGGGGGTGCCTCCAATAATGGCACCTATGTGAGGAATCTGTCAAAAATCCCGCTTTGGGTTTTTCACGGGGAAGCAGATCAACAAGTTCCCGTTGCCCGCGCAACTGAGATCGTTCAGGCATTAAAGGCAATAAATCCGAAGCAAGAACCCAAGTTGACGCTCTACCCAAATGTGGGCCACGATAGTTGGACCATGACGTATGACGGGTCAGGACAAGGCAAGGAAAATCCGGATTATGATGCGTTTGACCAGGATGTCTATTCGTGGATGCTCCAATACCGGTTACCTTAGTTGAGTTTGCCTTGTTTTATCACGCATCCAGATTTCAATAGGAAATGACTCCTCCGTGAGCGGCCTGTAGGATTATAGCTACGTTTCTTTTTTGTTTGCGGTGATTTGTGCTGATGAAGCAGGGTAATGGTTTAGCTTTGCTTACTCTATCAGAAGAAGTAAAACACAAACGGCAAACAACTATGGAAAGGTTAAATAGAATCGTCAACACCTGTTTTCGTGACCTTGCAAAGTTCGGGAAGATTTTCTTTCCTTTGATTTTGCTAATTACGGCATGTGAAAAAGCCGCATTTGATGCCGGTGTCGACGAAAATGAGGGCGAGGAACAGCCCGTAACACAAGCTCCTGTAAAAACGTTGCCAGGCAATGGCGCCGGGTTTCAACCGGCATTTGTTGGCCAAACTCGGATCGACGGCGTGAAAACAAATACGGCAATCGAAACGACGTTGTTGATAGCGGACGCTGCCATTTATAAACCCTGGAGCTTTAAGTTTATTTCTAATAGTGCGATTTTATTGGCCCAAAAGGATGGTAATATGCGTATTATCCGTTTCGGACTGGATGGGGTATCGATAGGTGAACCGATAACCGGGTTACCAACTGATTTGTTTTTTGATGTCCGTGAGCTTGGTGCCGGCGCGAACTCTTCCAATGCAGGACTTTTCGATATTGCGCTCGACCCCAATTTTACCATTAATCACCTAATTTACTTCTCATATTCGAAAGGGATAGGGCCCGCTAATCGCCTAACAATATGTAAAGCCAATCTGGTTATAGAAGAGAATCGATTGGTAAATGTTAAAGAGATTTATCAGGTATCACAAGATCATGCCGGTAATTCCGTGTATGGAGGGCGTTTGGTTTTTGACCAAGCCGGTTATTTAATGGTAACCACTGGCGAGCGGAACCGCCATGATTCACATTATATGGCCCAAAACCTGAATAGTTCGATTGGTAAGGTCCTTCGCTTGGATAAAGAGGGCAGTGCGGCTCCCGGGAACCCTTTCGAAGGCGTTTCGGGTGCATTACCGGAAATATGGGCGTTGGGAATCAGGAGTCCTTTGGGATTGGCGTTTCACCCGGCCACCGGTGTGTTGTGGGAAACCGAGCATGGGCCCAAGGGCGGTGACGAGCTAAACATGATAGAAGCCGGAAAAAACTACGGGTGGCCTATTATCAGCTACGGCATCAATTACGATAGTACGCCCGTTGGCCAGGGTATTTTGCCCGTTCCTGATTCTGGCTTTCCTTGGGAGGAATACCGTTTTGAAATGGAAAACCTGATCGGTGGCGGTATCACTACGCGGAATGGGATGGAACAACCCCGATATTATTGGGACCCATGCATTGCACCGGGGGGAATTGCATTTTATAGCGGCAACGTGATATCAGAATGGAACAATGATCTCTTTATTGCCGGGTTAGCGAGTAAATATCTAACGAGGTTGGTCATCGAAGGCAATAAAGTTGTGGGCGAAGAACGATTTATGGAAGACGTAGGCGTGAGACTCCGCGATGTACAACAGGGACCGGACGGTGCACTTTACGTGATCACCGACACCAAAGAAGGTCGCATTTACCGAATAGGAAAGCCGTTGTAATTGTATCGTTTAATCGATTTGATTACTGGAGAAGCTCCACGAAAATAGGGGTCTCCAATACCGTTAGCATGATTTTTCCATCGGTTACCGTTTGGACATTTGTTGTGGCCGTGGTGCTATTCGACTGAAGCCGGTATACCTTTACTTGTTTAACCGCACTGCCCACTTCCAATTGATAGTCTGCAGTACGACCGATCTCATCCGGAACAACCATCGCATATATTGTTCGACCACCTAGTTGATATTCATCCACAAACGGATCCGAATGGATGGTTTTTTGGAAGTAAAAATCACCCAGTATTTTTTTTGCCTGCAATAAGTAATTCCATGAAGGCTTGGCGCTCAACGTCCCTTCTTTATCCACAAACCCTGAAGAGGCGTATTGTGTCGTGCTGTTGGCACTAAGATCATGAAGCATATAGAAGAATAGCTTGCTAACGCCGTTTCGCGCGTACAGGAGCGCATTCCTCAGATTCCAATCGGCTTGTGTGATGAGTGCCGATTTGTTTTTGATCGGGATTGCTCGCTGTACACTATGTTCGTTAACATCATACCCTACCTCGGTGTTCCATACTTCTATTCCGTAAGCGTCCTGCTCGGCCATCGCTACAAAGCGTTGGGCGAGGTCCGTTGCGTTAGAGAGTTCCGGTGCGACACCCCGTTGTTGAGCTCGGTTTTTTTCTTCATCCCGGTTATGGGAATAATGGTGGTAATTGATAACATCAAAACATAAGTCAACCGTGCCATCCGGTTTGTTCCCACGGTATTTTCGGCACCAATCGATCATTTCTTGTACAAAGGCAGGATCGGCCGCAGCGATGCCCCCCATCACGACTTTCATGTCCGGGTCAGCATTTTTTACACCAACGTCTTCCCCAAGTTTACCTTGGTGCCCATCATAAAATGCCGAAAGATTCGCAGCATATTCTGATGCTGTCTGTTGAGCAACCTTATTGGGTTTCCACCAACGGTTCGGTTCGTTGTTGCATTCAATATACTCAACAAGTCCCGTACCTATTCGTTTCTTATTCGGATTGTAATGGGGCACGGGTTCTACATGTACCAGTGACGGATCAACATCTGGATTGCTACCATACCTCGCGGCGTATTGAAATGCTAGTTTTCCGAATTCGATATACGAGGCGGGATCTGATAGATCAGCACCATAGGGCGCAGGTACATTTTCTCCGTCTTGTTTGTCTTTCGGATAAGTTTTCAACAGCCAGTCGGGTATGGTCTTAATACAAGCGAGTACCGTGATATCGTTGGTTTTACACCACTCATAAATTTCGTCGTATTTCCATCCTCCACGAGGTGTTGGATTATAGCCGTATTTACCTTTGTCTTGTTCAATTTGTCGCCAATCCAGGTAATGTCGCACGTTTGAAAACGGCGCGAAAAAACGCGACCGCTCTGGGGCGGTTGGATTGTTTTGGGTTCCAAAATTCCATTCGAAGGCGTTCACGCCGAGCATATCATTGAAGGTGACTTTGGATGGACGATCATTGGGCGTTTCAATGGGGGGGGGATCATTATTCGCTGCTGTTTTTTTCGAGCAGCTCACCGTCGACGGGATAAAAAATATCCCGAAGAGCGAGATGCAAATGGATAATGATGGTGAAAAAACTCTCATATTAGAAGCGTATAGCATTATTCAGTATTTCATAATAACGAAATTTATTTTCGTTAATTGTGCGATAGTGAAAAAAACAGGTTCCTCTTGATTCGGAGCTTCAAAACGGCGTAATAATAATCGCCGTGACTTTGTAGTTTATAAGCTACAATCGCTAATTATATAGCCGAAAAAGTAATTAAGTAATTCGAATATGAGATACTTTTGCCTTCGCTATTACGAAAAACATGCAGTGTTTATCTTTGAAAACTAGTTTAATGGTTATGAAGAATTGGATATTTATTTTTTTTACATTAACACTCCTTACCCCGGCCCATGCACAGGAATCGGTCATTGATAAGATTGACTATCAATATCTGGAAAAGCTGATACAATTGGCAAAGGAGAACAATATTCGAAAGAAGATATTCGAAGCCACGGAAGTCAGCGCACGGGCGAGCGTAACGGCCGCGAAAGCTTCGTATCTGGATATGTTCCAAGCATCGTATTTCTACCGTCCCAATAACAAGCCGTCCGTAAACGTAATAAATCCGTATCTGGTTAATGGTTTCCAACTGGGTGTTAGTTTAAACCTGTCTACGTTGGTGCGGACCCCCGGCTTGGTTAAGCAAGCGAAACAACAACGGTTTATATCTGAATTGGAACTGCGAGAATATGAGGTCGATTTGGAAAATGAGGTCAAATCTCAATATTACAACTATTTAATGCTCAATAATCAGCTGGAAATCAACACCCAATCGGTGCAAGACAACCAGATGATATTGGGACAGATGCAGGAGCAATTTGAGCTTGGCGAAATTGATTTGGAAACATACAATGCCGCAAAATCTGCTTTGGCTGAGGCCAAGTCTAGCTTAATCAGAACGGAAGTGGAATTCTTGGTCGCAAAAGACGCTTTGGAGGCAGTCATAGGGGGGCCACTTGCAGAAATAACAGATTGATTATTCATAAACACACTCACCCATGATTGATTTCGTTGGTTTATTTAAGTATTTATTAAAACAGTTGTGGCTGATATTAGCAATTGTGCTGTTGGCTGTTGGTGTAACTTATTTCTTGACCGACGATTTGCCGGATTCCTATTATTCAGAGACACAGATATCTACAGGGATTACGGAGTTGGCGAAAATAGATGGCAGCCAGACATCCAACTATATGCAGGTTAGGCAGACCTATGGCAACATCATGAGCATGATGACGATGAAAAGGGTGTTGGGTACGGTCTCACATGCTTTGGCTATCCATGATCTGAAGGATGTGGGGAATGCATTTAGGCCGTATTCAGAGAACATCGACGGGGTGGTCCGGTCGATTCGCCAGCAGATTCTATCCGAACTGGAAAACCGCCTTGTATCCGGTAACGTTATTTTAACGGATAAGGACGAGGTTTCCGGGGTCAAGTTGAAAGACGTGATTCAATGGATGGGATATGGTGGGGCCGATCTACAGGAGGGGCTTTCGATCAACCGAAAAGGGGAAAGTGATTTCATTACTGTCGGATTTGCCTCTGAAAACCCCGAACTTTCCGCATTCGTAGTCAATACGCTTTCGTCTGAGTTCATCCAGTATTACCACACTTTTCGATCGGTAAATGAAACGAAATCGGTTACGTTGCTTGATTCTCTCTTGAGCGAGAAAGAACGTGTCATGGTGGCCCGTAATGAGTCGTTAAAGAACTATCGCGTTAGCAAAGGCATTATGGATGCTTCTGCACAATCTTCAGGGCTGTATCAACAAATTACGACATTGGAGAGCCAGCGTGCAGAGCGACTAACCGAAATTCAATCACTACAGGGTGCCATTAAAGATCTGAACGCTCAATTGAACAATCCGACCAGTGATTATTTGCGGCCGACAAGTTCGCATACGAATAACGAGCTATTGGAAATTGACCGGCAATTACAAGCGGCGAATAGAAGGTATATCGACAATAATTTTAATCCCGTCGATAAGCGAATGGTCGACTCGCTACAGCGGCGGCGAAATGCCATCGCCGGTTCCGTTCCCGGTTCCGTCAGCAACAGTGGTGTCCAGGTGAACAGAAGAAGTTTGGAGGCAGAATTACTTCAACTCGAAACCTCATTGTCTTTGGCCAAGAACGGTATTGCTTCTATTGAGAAAGAGCTAGCAAATGTTCGGAGTCGCTACCATGCCATGGTCCCGATGGATGCCGGATTGCAGAATTTACAGCGTGAAGCGGATATCGCCACACAGGAATATATGGAAATCTTAAACCGTACAAATCAGGCGGGTTTTGTGTCTAATGTTGGCTTGCGCCTGAGTATTGTTGAGGCCGGTTTGCCTGGTATGAAAATGCCCTCCAAACGCCTTTTATATGTCGGGTTTTCGGGTGTTGCAACGCTGGTGTTGTGTATGTCGGCTTTCGCGTTGTTGTTCCTGCTGGACCGCAGGGTGGTAACGAAGGCGCAACTTGGAGCATTGACCGATGGAAAGGTCATCGGCGTCATTAATTCGTTGGATAAGTCCTATAAAGGGATAAGGGCGGTGTGGGATGACAATGTCGATGTTGATGCCGTGATGTATAAAGATTTACTTCGGTCTTTGCGTTTTGATTTGAATAACGAGATGAATATTAACAAGTCGCGCGTTTTGGGGATTACGAGCCTGTCGCCCGGCGCCGGTAAATCTTTTTTAGCGGTGAGTCTAGCCTATGCGTTTGCCGTTACCGGCAAAAAAGTATTGTTGATTGGTGAACAGGTATATGATTTTTTTGGCAACGCTGATAAAACGGCACAAGAGGCACAGCATTTTGAACAGTTTTTAATGAAACGCGAGATTCAGATTGAGGATCTGATTACGACCTTGACCCGTAATGCACATCAAAACTCATTGATGGAATTGCAGGATATGGAGAACTTATTGACCGGGTTCGGTCTTCTCCGCGACGCGTTTGACATCATTATCATCGATACGGATAGCTGCCAAAACCTGAACCAGGTGAAGGAATGGTTGATGTTTACGGACGTAAGCATCGGTGTATTTGAATCGGGTGATGAGGTATCAAATGAAGGTAAAGAGTTGATGAATTATCTGGGCAAGCACAACGGTTTTCTAGGTTGGGTACTCAATAAGGTTAAGTTGAGTGCGTAAGCAGTTTAGTTAACGTCAATAGTTGAGCGGAGTGAAACAGGCATTGTACGATATCGGACAAAATGCGAAGACGAGGATAGGGTTCGCCTTGGCCTTGACCGTTATGGCTATCTTAATCGGGTATTATACCGTAACCGTTGGGATTATACTCCCGGTGTCATTGGCGCTTATAGCCCTTTTAGCGGTTTGTTTGATCGTTCTGGTTAAATATCCGGTGTCTGGTTTAATGGGGAGCGTAATTTATTGTTTCATTCTCCCAATAATCGGGCGGGAGTCGATGATCTTTATCCCTTGGGGTATTGGTCTCGAAATCATATTGATACTGACACTCGTTGTAACCTTTTTCAATAAGCACCGGACCAATTGGGCCGATGCCAACAACGACATGGTGAAGCTCGTTGTCATGTGGTTTGGCATCAGTGTATTGCAGATTGCGAATCCGTCTGGAGCAAGTGTGGTTGGGTGGGTCAATGAAATCCGTGGGACGGCATTGAACATGCTGTTGATTGTTCCATTGGGATGTGCCGTGATGCAGCGTAAGCGCTATCTCGATTTGTTTTTATATATTGTAATCGCTTGGTCGGTTATCGGTGCGTTGAATGGAATCAAACAGCTTCACATTGGATTGTTTCCCGGTGAGGAGCGTTTTCTTCTGGACAATTTGGGCACCCACTTAATTCGTGGGGTGATTCGCGTCTTTTCATTTTATACGGATGCCGGCCAATTTGGGGCGTCCATGAGTCATATCGCATTGGTTTCGGGAATATTGGCGATGGGGCCTTTTAAGTTATGGAAACGGCTATTATTGGTGGCAATTGGCTGTCTCTTGTTTTATGCCATGATGATTTCCGGAACCAGGGGTGCACTTTTTGTGTTATCCGGTGGATTGGTCGGTTTGTTTCTAACTAAAAACTTCCGAGTCCTTGTTGTGGGGATACTGGCTTTGGGCATGCTTTTTTCCTTTCTTAAGTTTACGGATATCGGCCAGGGTAGTTACCAGATACGTCGGCTGCGGTCGGCGGTAAACCCCGAAAATGACCCTTCGTTCATCGTGCGTTTAAATTCGCAAATGAAACTGGCAGATTACCTGAAATATCATCCCTTTGGCGGGGGGTTGGGAACCATCGGCGGAAATGGGAAAGAATACAATGGCGGAACATTCCTGGCCTCGATCGAACCCGATAGTTATTGGGTTAAGGTGTGGGCGATGTATGGAATCGTTGGGCTTATCATCTGGTTTGGTATGAACATGTATATTATGGGCAAATGTTGTGGGATTATCTGGCGAATCAATGACCCCATACTCCGTATCAAATTGATTGCACTGATTTCGGGTGCCATAGGGATTTTCGTTGCCAGTTATGGTAACGAGGTTATTAATCGAACACCTTCGTCCATATTGGTTTTCATATCGTGGGCTGTTATTTATAACGCACGGAAGTGGGATGAAAAATCATCGTAATTATGCCATTTGAGTTATTCGTTATCCCGGGGCTTATTTTATTTGTTGTCGGTTTTTTTCGAGGGAAAAAATCTGACGTCAACTAACCCCATACATTCCGTAGGAGTACATCGATGACTGGAAAAAATATTCTGATTGTTGGGCAGCAGCCATGGGATTCTGAATTGGGAAGTAACTGTAAGGATATTGCAGTAGAATTCAGCAAGAAGAATAAGGTGCTTTACGTCAATTCGCCATTAGATCGGGCTACGTCGATCAGAAGGAAAGCCGATAGGGATGTGGTTTTTAGACGACGGGTCATTGCCGGGAAGGAAAATGGTTTGCGCCAAGAAGGAGATAACCTGTGGGTGCTTTATCCGGATTGTCTGGTAGAGTCAATTAATTGGTTGGATAACGAACGGGTTTTTGATTTATTCAATAGAGTGAACAACAAACGGTTTGCCTCAGCAATTAAAAAGTATCTTCAGGTCGTTGGATTTGACAGTGGGTTTGTGCTTTTTAACGATAATGAAATCATGAAATGCTTTTATTTAAAGGAGTATCTGGCACCTGAATTGACCATTTATTATTCGAGGGATTTTATTGTTGGAGCACCGTACTGGAATAAACACGGCCCGCGTTTAGAACCCATCATGATAAAGAAGAGCGATGTGTGCTTTTCCAATTCGAGCTATTTGGCAAATTACTGTAAACAATATAATTCAAATGTGCATTTTGTGGGGCAGGGGTTTGATACGCGGCTTTTCAATACTGATGAGACCAAGGAGATGCCGAGTGAATTAACCGGGCTGCGCGGCCCCTTTATCGGGTACGTCGGTGTGCTTCATCGTAGCCGGCTCGACCTGGACGCTATGGTACATATCGCACGGAGTCGCCCAGATTGGACGATGGTGCTTGTAGGTCCGGAAGACGGCGCGTTTAGGCAAAGTGAATTGCACTTGCTCGATAATGTTGTGTTCCTCGGGATGAAACCGATGGAACAGCTACCTCACTACATCCATTTCTTTGACGTATGCATTAATCCACAGTTTCTCACGCCGTTGACGGTAGGGAACTATCCCAGAAAGATAGATGAATACCTGGCCATGGGGAAACCTGTTGTCGCCTTGTCTACACACGCCATGCAGCTGTTTGCAGACCATACTTATTTGGCCAGGACAAACGCCGAATATGTTAAACTGATTGAACGGGCGCTAACAGAAGACAATGAAGTAATCCAGCAGGAAAGGATTGCTTTTGTGGCCCACCATACGTGGGCTGCGTCGGTGGAGATGATGTATTCGGTATTGAAGACAAAGCATCACCTATCATGACACAAGGCTTATACATACTATGGGTAATTATCCAATTGATTATCGGTATCAATCTGGTAAGCCCAATTATGCTGTTGATCCTTTATTGGTTATTCCCGAAACGAAACCGCGCAACGGCAAGGCGTGATAGCGGAGATTATGCGATTATTGTAACGGCTTACGAACAGACGAGCATGCTTCCCGCTGTGATAAAATCGATCTTAAGTATTCGATATAGCCGATATCTGGTTTATGTTGTGGCAGATAAATGTGATACTTCCGATTTGTGCTTTGATGATGAACGCGTCATCTTGTTGAAACCTGAAAAGGTATTGGCTAGTAATACGAGGTCACATTTTTATGCCATTAACCGTTTTAAAAGACAACACAATCGGTTGACGATCATTGATAGTGATAATCTGTTAGATCCCGAATATCTGAATGAACTGGATCGGTATTTTGACCAAGGTTTTGAAGCGGTGCAGGGTGTGCGTAAGGCAAAGAATATGGATGGGGTCTATGCCGGGTTAGATGCTGCGCGCGATATTTATTATCACTTCTATGACGGAAAGGCCCTGTTTCACGCAGGCTCATCGGCTACGCTGGCGGGTTCGGGGATGGCATTTACCGTCGATCTGTACGAAGCCTGTTTAGCGCACTTGGATATTGTCGGTGCCGGTTTCGACAAAGTATTGCAGTATGAGATCGTGAAGCGGGGCAAGCAAATAGCCTATGCAGATGAAGCGGTGGTATATGATGAGAAAACGGCTTATTCCGCACAATTGGTTAATCAACGGGCCCGTTGGATCAACACGTGGTTCAAGTACTTCACTTTCGGGTTCGGACTGGTGGGGCGTGGTATAAGGACGCTTAGTAGAAACCAGCTGTTGTTCGGGCTGACGTTGCTCCGGCCGCCACTTTTCATTTTCCTTCTTCTTTCCTTCATGTTCATGGTGGCAAACCTTTTCATTAATCAGATGCACGCGGTTGTTTGGTTGATTGCGTTGGGTATTTTTGTTGCTGGTTTTTTTACCGCCTTGGTCGTTTCACAGACAGACCGTAAGGTTTATCGGGCATTGGTAGGCATACCACTATTTATATTTTACCAATTGACATCGCTTATTAAGGCGCGGAAGGCTAATAAAATCTCTGTCGCCACGCGGCATTACCAAGAAAAACACGTGCAAGATGTGGAGTGAAAGGAGGCATATGTTGAAACGTAGGGAAGCGCTAATCGTTCTATTGCTACTTGTGACGGGGATTATCGGTGTCGCCGTCATGAAATTTGTCGGTCGATACGCGGCTCCGAAAGCAGATTTATCAAACTTGCCCTTATTTACGAAGAGTATGGAGGAACTAGCAGAAGCCATTATCCCCGAAACAGATACACCCGGTGCGAAATCGGCCGGGGTGTCGGTTGCGGTTTTTTTGTTGGTTGAGCACTGTTTGAGTGAGCGGGAGCAAGCTGTTTTTTTAAAGGGGTTGGAAGATTTGGATAAGCATTGCAAGGCTAAGTTTGGGCGTACCTTTGCCGTCTGTGCAGAAAAGGAAAGGCTAAATACGCTAATTGAACTTGAGTCGGACGCGAATTTTGGTGGCTGGTTTATCAGGAAAGTCAAACAACGGCTTTTTGGTAAACCATTTATCATTCTAGCCAAGGAGCTCACTGCACTATGTTACTGTCGCTCAATGCAGGGAGCGACGTTGGCACTTGTCTACGACCCCGTACCCGCCCGGTATGACGGCTGTATAGAAATGGAAAAAAACCAACGTTCTTGGGCGTTGACTTAACGAAAGAGCGATCAGTTACTGATGAAAGCAATGCAGGAACTTCGGGAAAAAGCCAAATATTCGAAATGGTTTAATACGCGCCATTTGACGGGTGACCTAAAAAGGAAATCTATCAAAGGAGGTATGAACACGATGCTCTCACAAACGTTGTCTTTTGTGTTGAACATGCTGTCGACCTCGGTTATGGCAAGGCTTATCGTGCCGGAGAGCTTTGGTTTGGTCGCCATGGTTACCGCCTTTACCGGTTTCGTTTTGATTTTTAAAGATCTGGGTCTCACGTCGGCGGTGGTTCAGCGTAGCGTGATTAGCCAGAAACAGATCAGCACCTTGTTTTGGTTAAATTTGGGTATTTCATTAGCGATATCGCTCATTATTGCTGCTACCGGTCCGTTTTTGGTTTCTTTCTATAACGAACCTCGACTTTTCCACATCACACTTGCGCTGGCCGGCACCGTTTTCCTTACAGGGTCTGTATTGCAGCACGGTGCATTGATGAAAAGACAAATGCGTTTTAAACGAATTTCGGCTATACACGTAGCAGCTACCGCTACCAGTATTACCGTCGGCATCGTAATGGCATTGTTGAATTTTGACTATTGGGCGGTTATAGGCATTACTGCGGCATATTCGGTCTCTTATACGGCGATGTTATGGTTACTTTGCGACTGGCGTCCGAGTTTCTATTTTCAATTTGATCGGGTGAAGAACATGGTGCGGTTTGGTGCAGGGGTAACGGGGTTTGATATTGTTAATTATTTTTCGCGGAATGCCGACAATATGCTTATCGGCCGATATTTTGGCTCGGCGGCATTGGGACTCTATAGCAAATCGTACCAACTGTTGATGTTGCCCATCACGCAGCTCCGAGACCCGTTAAACACCGTCGCTTTCCCTGCGTTGAGTTCCTTGAAAAATCAATATGTAAAATACCGTGAGTTCTACGCCCGTTATAACTTCATATTGGCTTTTTTTTCGATGCCGTTGGTGATGTTCCTTGTCGTCTTTTCCAAAGAGGTCGTGTTACTTGTGTTAGGCGCGCAGTGGCTGGAGGCCTCACGGATATTTCAGTTGTTGGCCGTGACTTCGCTCATTCAGCCTGTGGCCGGTACCAAAGGGGTCGTGATGATTACGATGGGCCAAACGAAAAGGTACTTTGCTTGGGGGGGTATCAATGCGGTTGCTACTGTTTGTGCTTTTTTGATTGGAATGAACTGGGGGGTGGACGGGATGGTTATCGCTTATGCCCTTGTTAATTATACCATCTTGGTGCCTTCGTTGTTCTTTTGTTTCAAAGGAACACCTATTTCGGTATCGCTGTTCTTTCGAGAGCTAGCCTTACCTTTCGTTTTGTCCTTAGTGAGTGGCCTTGCTTGTTTGGCGATCAGGGAATCGTTCTCCGAGCTCGCCCCTTTAGCATTACTGATTGTAGGTTTATTAGTTGGGGGAGCGTGTTACTTGGTGCCGTGGAGTTTTACTTCTTACTCACGTAATAAATTCAAACAGATTTTAGCAATTAGACAGTTTATGGGAAAATAGTGCATGGAAATGAAGAAGAACATCAACGTTTTGATCATAGGGGCGAATTTTACGAACAAAGGTGCTGAGGCCATGTTAAAGGTGGTCAAACAGCAATTACAGCGGAACCACGCACGGGTAACGTGTTATATGGTATGTCGTGGATACGAACGTGAACTGGCGGAATCAGCAGGGTTTTTGCCGGTGTTTGATACATCTGCCCCCCGACAGGGTAAGGTCAAAGGATTTATGTATCGGGTTAAGGGTAAACTTTATAAAGTAATAACCGGCAAAACCCTGCCGTGGTATTTCCCTTTTCCTTTCGGCGAGATTGAGGAAATTGTTGACAGATTAGATGCGGTTATCGATATTAGTGGATTCGCTTACGCCGATTCCTGGGGGAAACCGATGATAGATGAGACCATTCGATTGATTTCCATATGTAAGCAAAGGCAAGTGAAGATTTTTTTCATGCCCCAGGCATGGGGGCCGTTCGAGCTTGCGGGCGTTTCTAAGTCGGCTAGAAAAATGTTGATGACGGCCGATGGATTTTATGCTCGGGACGCCGTTTCACGCCAATATTTGGCCAAGCTCCTCGATCGAGCCCCGGTAGATATTCCCATGCTTTCCGACATCGTGTTTTCTATGGGCGGCGAAGAGGCCGGTAATGAACGTCCAATACATTATCCTGATCGCCCAGCCACCGAAAAGCGGCTTCGGATTGGGATATCCCCTAATATCCGGGTGTACGAAAAGCTAACGGGGGCAGGGCCGGATAATACTTATATGCGGGTTTTGCTGGCACTTTGTCGTCACTGCATGGAGACGCTTGGCGCTGAAATTACGCTTATTCCCAATGAATTGTTCCCTGACGGTGTTATCCACACCGACGACCGAACACTGTGCCGTCAGATTTACCAACTATTGGGCAAACCGGAAGCATGTACGTTACTCGACGGGTATGCGTCGGCAGAAACGATCAGGGGCCATATTCGAGATCTTGATTTATTGGTAAGTTCGCGCTTCCATGCATTGATTTTCGGCTTTTTAGAGCGAAGGCCAGTGATGGCCATCAGTTGGTCGCACAAATATCGGGAGCTTTTTGAACTTTTTGACCTGGAAAAGTATGTTATTGAATCAGATGCGATTGATGAACGTTCGGTGATTGCCAGGTTCCAGGAATTGTTGGCTGAAAAGGACGATGTAACGAGAAGGATTGATGCACGAATCCCGTCACTCAAGGAGCGTGTGGACCATATGTTTAATAGACTGTTAGCTTGATGGAAGCGATAACCCCTAAGTTTGTTGAAAGGAAGCTCAATTTTGTATTTGTGGGCTTACAACGCATTCTCACGGATCGGGAATCTACGGCTACGAGTATTGCAAAGGAGCTCGCAAAAAACCATAATGTATTGTATGTCAATTCGCCTATCGATCGACGTGCTTACTGGTTCGGTAGTTCCGACCGATTTGTTAATGAACATATCCTTAGGATACGCCAAAAAACCAAACCCCTGGAAAAAGTCGAAAATGGTTTATGGGTACTTTATCCGGAGAAAATTATCGAGTCGATAAACTGGATTCCGAACACTTGGACATTCTCACGATTAAACAGGATCAATAATTCACGACTCTCCAAAGAGATTGGTTCGGCGGTCGCTGAAATTGGCTTCGACGATTATATCATCGTTAACGATAAAGATATTTTTAGAAGTTTCTATCTAAAGGAGCTGTTGAAGCCTTCTCAATATATATATCTTGATCGTGATTATATTGTGGGTATGGATTACTGGAAGAGGCACGGTAGTAAATTAGAGCCCGATTTGATGCGAAGCTCGGATGTTATTTTGTGTAACTCCTACGGTTTTCGAAATCGGGCACTGGCATTCAATCCGGCGTCGTATTATATCGGAAATGGTTGTGATATCGGGCGATTCGATTATCAGAAACAATATCAGATTCCCGGCGATTTGCTTCCGTTGGTTGATAGACCTGTGATTGGCTACGTCGGCGCATTATTGGAAATGCGCTTGGATATTCCGTTATTGGTGTTTTTAGCTAAATCAAGACCGGAATTGAACTTGGTGTTGGTCGGCAGTGAGGATGAGGCGTTCCGCGACAGCGAGCTTCATCTGTTGCCCAATGTTCATTTCTTGGGAAAAAAAGATACGGAATTGGCGCCCGCGTACATCCAACATTTTGACGTATGCATTAATCCGCAACACATCAATGAGATTACGAATGATAACTATCCACTGAAGATCGATGAGTACCTGGCGATGGGGCGGCCGGTGGTTGCAACCGAGACCAATGTGATGCGCGAAATTTTCAGTTCGGTGACGTATTTGGCCAAAGACCATGTTGGATTCCTTGAAAAGATAACGGAGGCATTAGGTGGTGGGGGCCGTGGCGATGCCGAAAAAGCCCGGGTCGCGATGGCAAAATCGCATAGTTGGCAGGCTGTTGCCGAGCGGGTGTTAGCGATTATATCACCAGCAAATAAGAATAATATCAATAATTAATACAGATATGGGATTGAGGCATCGATTATATTTGATGAAAGAAAACGTCAAGAACGACTATTTGATACCGGTGTGTCGGAAATCAAGATTTCTCAGCGATCTCTACTACCTTTGTTTTTCTGACGAGTTTTCGAGGGAGCACCAGAAGGTGCTTCAGGGTAAATATATGCATTTGAAGGCACTTAAAGAGGATCGGCCCAATGCTTTTCACCTGCGGAGACAAATACATAGGTTGGAAAAGGGGTTGATCATGAAGAATAAACGGTCGGTGTTTGCCCTGGATTATATTCTCTACACCGTAAAAAACTACAAAACGATCAAGGAAGATATGGAGTCGGGCAAGATGCCTGTCGACCGTGATCTGTTGCGTTGGACGGAGGAAGTGCTCGCTCATTATTTCGATGTCGTTGCACCGCACCCGACAGTTGATGCTGCACGTGAACAATTCCGTTCAGAGCAGGCACACCACCCTTGTGTATACGAGGGTGTCGATACCTTACAACCCTTACAACGGGTTCCTTATTTTAGGGCCGATGTGAAACCCAGTGAAGTAACATTTGAAGCGCTTTTCGGACTTGCCATGCAGCGACGCTCCGTTCGCTGGTACCAAGAGCGTGCCGTTGAGCGTTCATTGATCGATCAGGCCGTGTCTATTGCCTCGTTATCTCCAAGCGCCTGCAATCGCCAACCGTTTGAGTTTAGGATATACGACCAAGAAGCGATGAAAAATCGGGTGGGGAAAATCCCGATGGGTATTCGGCCATTTTATGATCAAATACCGGTTTTTGTCGTGCTCGTGGGAAAACTGAGTGCGTATTTAAGTGAGCGGGACCGCCATGTTATCTACATTGATGGTGGATTGGCCGCCATGTCATTCATGTTGGCGCTAGAAACCTTGGGTTTAAGTTCCGTACCGATCAACTGGCCGGACATTGAAGAGTTTGAGTGTACGATGGAAAAAACGATTCACCTGGGTGATGATGAGCGCCCCATCCTACTGATGGGTGTAGGCTATGCGGACCAACAGGGAAAAATTCCGTTTTCGCAGAAGAAATCGTCAGAAGTGCTTGTTAAATACAA
This sequence comes from Parapedobacter flavus, assembly GCF_035818675.1. NCBI lineage: Bacteria > Pseudomonadati > Bacteroidota > Sphingobacteriia > Sphingobacteriales > Sphingobacteriaceae > Parapedobacter > Parapedobacter flavus. The sequence goes on along the minus strand of NZ_JAYKZZ010000010.1, from coordinate 175,208 downwards.
CAAAGAATACCGTGACTCCACTGTCGTCCACTAAACGCCATACGTATGATGCCATTGTCATCGGGTCGGGTATCAGTGGGGGCTGGGCGGCGAAAGAGTTGTGTGAAAAAGGACTGAAGACGCTGGTGCTCGAACGGGGCAGGGACGTTCGGCATCCTGTCGACTACCCAACCGCCATGTTGAATCCGTGGGATTTCCAATTCCGTCTCAAAAACACAATGGATGATGTGCGAAGAAGCCCCATCCAAAGCGGGGGATTTGATGAAAGTACGAAGCATTTTTATGTGGCGGATGATGAACACCCTTATCATCAGGTAAAGCCCTTCAGTTGGTTCCGTGGCTATCAGGTGGGGGGGCGGTCGTTGATATGGGGCAGGCAGTGCTACAGACTGAGCGACTTGGATTTTGAAGCTAACAGCCGAGACGGACATGGTGTAGATTGGCCTATCCGGTATGCCGACCTGAGCCCGTGGTATGATTATGTAGAATCTTTTGTAGGAATCAGCGGAAAAGCGGAAAACCTTCCCCAGCTTCCAGACGGTATTTTCCTTCCACCAATGGAACTGAACTGTGTAGAAGACTACCTGGCGGACCACATTAGGAAAATGGGTCGTATCCTGACGGCTGCCCGGGTCGCTAACCTCACCAAAGGATGGAAAGGACGAGGTCCGTGCCAATACCGCAATTTGTGTGCGCGGGGTTGTCCGTATGGCGGTTATTTCAGTAGCAATAGTGCCACCATTCCGGCTGCGTTTGCGACCGGTAACCTCACACTTCGGCCATTTTCCGTTGTGAGCGAACTCATTTTTGATGACAATACCCAGCGTGTTTCCGGTGTTCGGGTGGTTGATACGCAGACATTGGAGGAAACGGAATTCTATGCCCGGGTGGTATTTGTCAATGCCTCAACAATTAATACGACTGCGCTACTTCTCGCTTCAAAATCGAATCGATTTCCGAATGGGCTGGGCAACGACAGTGGTCAACTGGGGAGGAACCTGATGGATCACCATTCGTCGGCCGGTGCGGAAGGGACATACGATGGGTTTCGGGATCATTTTTACAAAGGTAGGCGGCCGTGCGGTTTTCTTATACCAAGATATCGGAACCTTGATGGGAATTCAAGTGCCGGTTTTCTCAGGGGATATCAGGTACAGGGTGTTGGTTCGCGCGAAGGGTGGCAGGAACGTAAAGGAGAGTCGGGCTTCGGAACGGGCTATAAGCAGCGGCTGCTGACGCCTGGTGATTGGAAGGTCTGGTTAGGAGGTTGGGGTGAGTGTTTACCCAATCCGAATAACCGGATTACATTGGACGAAAGCCAACCGGATAAGTGGGGAATGCCCCGCGTCGTGATTGACTTCGAATTTGGAGAAAATGAACAGGCGATGCAATCGGATACCCGAAGTAGTTGCGCGGAAATGCTTGAATATGCAGGATTTCGAAACATACACGAATTTAATTACGCAAAACCGGGCGGCAGCACCGTACATGAAATGGGTACGGCCAGAATGGGAAGCGACCCCCGGACCTCTGTACTGAATAAGTTCAACCAATTACATGCCGTGGATAATGTATTTATCACCGATGGGAGCGCTATGACATCTTCTGCGTGCCAGAACCCATCGTTGACTTATATGGCGCTTACAGCGAGAGCATGTAACTATGCTGTCGACGAACTGCGGGCCGGTCGACTCTAGTTTTGGAAGTGACTTAACCAAAATAGATTTCGAAATTGTACTTGAGCTGCCGGTATACATTTCGAACCATTTTTATCACGGGGTTGGCCCCATTCCTCCAATTGACCCTTGTCATAGTGCTGGGTTCGGCCTCGGAGTTAGATTGGGTGAAAAGTTCCTTGAAATCGTTGTAGAAATACCCTTTTCCTTTATTTTGTAGAAATGACAGGCACATTTTATACTCTGTTTTGTCACCGCTGATACCTTCTTGATATTTTCCAAATTTTTCGACAAAATTAAATCTCCTTAGATGGGGATGATCTGAATATTGGTAAATTTTTTTGTATCGGTATCCTAAAAAAGGGAGATACATTTCTGAAAAACCGAACTCATTTTTAGGTTTAAGGTAGGGGTAGGGTACATAGGCATAAAAACGCATCAGATCTATTGTTTGATTGGCTTCCATCATGACTAGCGATTGATATAGACGTTCCTTAAACCTATCCGACGGAATAAAGTCTTCCTGTACATACAACGTATATGGCGTAGAGATTTCCGCCTGTCCTTTGTTGATATTATTGCCCAAGCCCATGTTTTGGGGTGATTTCACTAGCTTGAACTTAAAATGTGTGGACAGCTGTTGAATAGCCGAAATATGCGTTTCGTCGCTACAATCATCTGAAACCACAATCTCCGCAAAGAACATATCGAGTTGCACGAAGCTCTGTAATAATCGATTTAAGGATTGGCTTCGATTATAATGGGTTATCAATAACGAAACTTTATCTAGATGCATAATTCATGAGTCATTTGAGTAGGTGTTGGATCCTTTTTTCTATTTTGTTATATAATTTCTTTACTAGTCTACGCCTTTCACCAATAGGTTGGAAGCCCTTCCATGCCGTTTTTTCAATATACTTAAAAAAAATAGTTTTATATTCTTGATTATAGCTATAGGATTTAAAAATTGGTTTTTTACCGGCAAAATGGATAATAAATGGTTCGTTTATTTCTTCCATTGCATAAGCATTCCATCTCGCGTCAAGTGTTAGCCATTGGTTGGCCAATATGACGTTCATTCCATAGTTAATTGGAAACGAACTAAATTTGATGTTCTCCTGCAAACAATCAACGATACGCTGTGCGTAGTTTTCAGCTTTCCAGCGTCGATTATTCATAATGAACATACCTGTATTGTAGTAGCCTGTGTCTTTCGCCAACCCCAATTCTTTGTAATTACTTATACCCGCCCATTCACAACTAACCGATCTGCTACGATCAAGCACTCCGCCAACGGGGTAGTCTGCCATGTCAATTTTCCATAGTTTAGAAATGTCTTCCATTACGACCATGTCTACGTCGAGATAGATTGTTCTCTCCGTATTTTCCGCAATTATATTCGGAATAAATAACCGCGCATATACATTGATGGGGAAGGACGATTTGTCTACCGGCAGATTTATGTTGTCGGGTATAACATCGTTTATGTCTACCCAAATTAAATTGATCTTATGAATGTTGAAACACAGTTTCTTTTTATTAATCTCGGAAAGATTGTCTGTAATTAAGTAATAATCTATCTTTTCATCCGACTTGTAATGATCCTGGATGGACTGAAGCAATGCACCTTGCATGATGGCAAGATGATTGTCAACAATTGATGCTAAGGTTATTGTTGTGCGTGGAACCATCGTAATTAGTGTTTTTGTGTTAGTGAGTTTATGGTGATCGGTTTATGGGCTTAACGTGACCTTTACTTCTCGAATCCACTGTGTAAGCGCAGATTGTTTCTTCTCTAAAACATGCATCATTTTTGATAAGAGACGGAAATATGAGCTTTTCGGTTTAAATTTTCTGAAAGGTGTGGATGACAAATATTCGAAGAAACGACGCTTGTATGCTTGATTAAATTGATACCCTCTATAAATGGGTTTCATTCCGGTAAAATGGATGATTTTGGGGTCGATTATATCATCTTGCGCATAACTGTTCCAATGGGCCGGCAAAGCTAACCATTTGTTTGCAAAATAGACATTCAACCCATATTGGTCTGGGAACGTTGCGTATTTGATATTCTCCTTAATGCATTTAAAAACATGGCTTGGAATATCTTCTTCGCGCCACTTCTTCAAATCCATTATTAATACCCCGGTATTGAAGTACAGTGAATCGGCAGGTATTCCTAGGGCGGCATAATTTTTTATACCTGCCCATCTTGTACTTACCGTTGTTGCTTTATCGGTTACCGCCGCTAAACCATATCCGCTCATGTCTACATTCCACAACTCCTCCAGGCCATTCTCTACCAAGGTGTCGGCATCGAGATAAATCGCTTTTTCAACAGTATCCGGAAGGAAATAAGGAATACAAATCCGAGCGTAAACGGATAGTGGAAATGCAGAGCCGTCGAGCGGAAGTTCAATGTTAGATGGGAAAGCTTTTTTTATGGGTAGCCAATTGACGCCGAAGTTGGCCGTGTGCATAATAATTGAGTCGAGCCGTCGTCGGTTTTTCCTTGAGATACCATCGTCTACAATATACAATGAAAAAAGGCCGGTCCCGTTTTGGTTGGTGAGGATAGACTTCAATAAAGCCGCGAGCATCACTGCAAAGTGATTGTCACATACGGTCACCAGGGTAATGTTCTCCTTGTTTTTCTTCATCTATGTAGGTTTGGCTCAATTTTTAGACGTTTTTGTGTCGTGTGGAGCGAGCGGAGAGAACAGCGAACTGAAGCGCTTTCCTTCTTTTTTCAATCGGTTTAACAATACCCGCGACAAACCACCCTCGTTTTGTAACGTACGGGGTGTTGTCCAGACCCTGGCAGCCGATGCCTTTACTTGTCTAATTTTGCCAAAGGGCATTAAGTCAAAACATAACCGCCCGTCTTCGCCTCGGATATTATGATCTACGAATCCAACTTTCATTCCCAGTTCCCGGATATATCCCATGCTCATGCCATACGCATTGAGGTAAGGTCTCTTGATATGTCGGAATTCGGCAATGATATCTTTTAATGTTTCATGAATGGCCAGTTTCCATCTAGGGTACCCGTCGACCGGAATAAACGAGTATCTTCCATATACACATACTGTTTCCTCTTGTTGTAATACGGATACCATTTCATCTAACCAGTGGGGGGGGTAAATAACGTCGGCATCCGCAAGCAATATATATTTTCCACGGGCATGTTCCTGTCCGAGCTGTCTTGTGGGGCCACAACCTTGCGTGGGTTGGAATAAAGTTATTATGTTGAGTTTATCTAGCGTTTGTTGTGTATTGTCGGTCGAATTATTGTTGACGACAATTATTTCAAAAGGAATTGAACTTTCTGTCGCCGATAAACTTGAAACGCAATTAAATATGTTCGCTTCTTCGTTCCACGTCGGAATAACAATAGAAACGACGGGATAATCGGTCGTGTTTTTTTTGAGTCGTTCATTGACCTCGTCAAACATTCGCGGGGGAATGTCTGTGAAAACACGAAAACTGTTGTGGTACTTCTTTACCCAATCTGGTATTTTAAACATCATTTGAATGACTGTGACAGAACTTTCATTCAAAAGTAGTTATTGTCTTCGCTACTCAATAGAGGAAAAATCCGAGAAATACAGGTTTGTAGTACAAGCACTACAAAATACAATCCAACTATTCGACGGCGCCGATTGACGGAGCGCTGACGTTGCGGGGAGCACTGTAAAAGTCGAGACTTACAAGATTTATTTTTTTTCCAGTTCCTTTTGCTTTTGATGAACTGTTGAGACGAAAATCATTTTCGTTTACGATTCCAGCAGCTGTCGATGTGGGGGAATATAAATTGTTCGTTGTCGTTAACATGCCTTCCTCAATAGACATGTAGCTCACGAAGTTGCTTTTGGGATGAGGCGCCGGTAAATTAAAAACAAGGTTATTAAACACTTGGCACGACCCACCCAACAGCCGATACGCATCAAGTACCACGCCATACCAATCTCGCGATGTATTGAGATTGCCACAAGTGTTGTGGAAAATCTTAGCATTTACGAAGGTGGTTTTCCCAGAAATCATATCGTCTGCGAAGGATTGTATTTCAAAGGCTGAATATTTCCGTGAGTTTACCACAATATTGTTATAAGCCAAGATTTCCTTAGGTGCCGAACCAATACTTACTCCCCATGCACGAAGTGCGTTGCCTTGGTGATCACTTATATAATTATTATGAAAACGACCATTTCCACGCATGAAGAACATAGCGTTGTGATTGTCTTCATGCATATTCACATGTTGGAATCTATTATGGTGTATATCGTAGCCTTCTACCATACCTACATACACGGCATTTCTCACCGTAGGTGCATTATTAAACGATACGTGTGAAATCTCTAAGTTTTTTACCAGACCCTGAATGGCCGAACCGTTTATTCCACCACCGAAATTGATTAATGCGCCCGTATTGTCTGCGGTGAGGTGAGAAAATGTAAGATTGCTCGCGTAGGAACCGGGACTGCCGTCATAAACGACATCACTATTGTATGAAATGACATGATTTCCAATATTTTTGAATTCAAAATATTGAACCGACAAACCATTGATAGCTCCGAGTAATTCGATGGCCCTGTATTCGTTGTCTCTAAATAAAAAGCCGTTTTCAATGTCAGTGTTTCCATTACCGGTGATTTCAATGTTGGAAACGTTGGAAATTAGCATGTGCTTGCGAAAGCCAACTACTTCAACCAATCCGTCGTTCGTAATCCGGATAGGGCACCCTTCCTGGCCCTTTAAATTTTTGATTTGGATATTCGTATAGACGCCCGCCTTGATGATAATTTGGGTGTGACAATTGTACTTCCCGGTATTGCCATCGATCACCAATTTTCCATTGGTGTCGCCCGATACCAACATTTTTTGGGAAACGGGAGATGGTTCGGTGATTGAATAATCATTGTCCGTTGAGTCGGTTTCGTTGTCGCCGGGTGTTTCGGCAATAATTTTATCAGGGATAATCGTCGCTTTCTTCGTGCATGAAGAAAGTGGCATAGCCATCATGACATAAATGCCGATCATCATGTAGGATTTCACTAACGTAACCGGATTGAAAAGCAGTCTGTTGTTCACAAGCACAAAACGTTTTGTAGTAATAATACTACAAATTAAAACAAACATTTTAACTATTTAAAGTTTGATTTTATTTTTTTTCGTCAAAGTGCAGACGCTGGAATGGATGTTTCAAAAACTAAGGGCTGCGGTGGAACAGCCTTCGATAGGTTTCCGGATAAAAGTGGATAGCGTATTTCCACGGTGTCCAAAGGTTTATTTTGAAAAGTTTTTTGAGGTAGTGACCTGCCACTACGAAGAATAATACTCTAGCCAATAACGCTCCGTAGACTGCTCCAATTACGCCAAATTCACTGATGAGGAAGATATTTAAGATCATGTTAAATGTGCTGGTGAATAAGACCAATAGGAAATTCAATCTTGTGTTTCCTGTGGACTCGAGGATAGTACCTGTTTGTCTGCTATAAGGGATAAGAAGGCAGTAAAGCAAGGTTATCCGCAATAACGGGACAGCATCCAAGTACCGTTCCCCGACTATGATGTGGATTATTGGGTCAGCAAGCAGATAAAGTATTGCTACGGCGGGGGTGAGGATAGCTAAAATGGAACCCACGGATTTCTCGTATAATAATTTCATCGCTTCTTTGCCTTCAGATTCGAAGCGGATAGCACCTTGCGGAAATACGATTGTCGCCATTGCGTTGGTTGGAATATGTGCCATATTGCTGATGCGATTGGCAATATTAAAAGAACTCACGGCACTTGGCGAGAGCATACCTCCTAGCAACATTTGATCCATCACATTGGAAAACGTAGCATGTAGCGACGTGGCCATCGTATATTTGCCATAGTTAAGCAGTTTTTTTGCCCATCCCATGTCGAATCTCCATTTAAATGTCAGGTGTCTGCGCACAAAACGCCATGAAACAAATGTCCCTGCAACTGTCGAAACAATGTTAAGTACAACCAGTTGAATAAGGCTTATGTTGTAATTTTGGAAATACGCAACAGTGATAGCAATAAGGAAGAGAAATTGCTTTGAGAAAGTAGATAGGAATAAGCTATTGAAACTGAGGTGTGCTTGTTCTATACTGTTGAACTGCATTTGTACACCGACGATAACAAACGAAACAAGATAGAGGCACAGCATATTTTCGATTGCCGGTGCATCCCAGATTTGGCTCAAAAGTGGTGCAATACCTGCCAATAAAATGGCCAGTATACCGGTCACGACCGTATTGATAATAAAAGACGTGGCAATGATTTTTCCGCGTTCCTCGCTTCTAGTTACCGAAACATATTTTATCAGTGCATTTTGAATAAGTTCATTGCGGATAATTTCAACGAGTGAAATGGTCGAAAGAAAAAGAATCCATGTGCCGTAATCGTCTTTAGAGGTCAATCTCACTAGAAAGAAAAAACTTGCGAACCCGACGATAAAATTGCATACTTGTTGCAACAAGCTGACCGTGCCAGACCGAATCCAGTAATTTCCCTCAAAGACCTTTTTGATATCCATTGCGTTAACCGAGCATGTTTACTTCGTGCTCGGTATCGTTTTTCATCCTCGAAAAAGACAGATCGAGGTGTTTTTGAAGTTCTTTAGCCAATATTTTAACCGCGGGCTCACGGAACAACTGCGCATGATTGCACGGTATTTCCGCAATGTGTATGTCTCCGTTTATATAAGGTTCCCAGCCGTTAGTCTCAAAATAGGGAATGTAAAGTGTTTTGACTTTTGATTTGAACAGCGTGACGGATCCGTTATATGACGTAAGATTATAAGTTCTTAAGGCGGCCGAATGCTGCTCTTGCAACAATTTGATATGTGCTGGAGGATCGTTGAATAATCTCCTGTTAGGAAACACTTTCTTAAAAAATTTATAAAATTCCCCCCTGGCATACAGGTATTTATCTCTCGCATACAAACGGGGATTTTTGACAAATAAGAATGGTATTGCCAGTATCTTTTTTACTTTATATTTAAGGATTTCATTACGATTTCCTTCAAATTGTTGTTCGACGGTCTTATTAGTATAAGAATCGAATAATCCTAAGAAAGTCACTTCTTTTCCCATTTGCTTTAACTGCTTGGCCATCTCTACGGCAACCATACCTCCATAAGAGTACCCGGAGAGTGCATAAGGGCCTTTTGGGCTATGCTTTTGGATTTCATCAATATAGTCTGCAGCAATTTCTTCTATGGTTTGGCCAGAGAGAAGACTTCCGTCTAAACCTTTCGCCTGCAAAGCGAACACGGGTTGTTCGGGATTCAGGTAATTCGCCGCCCTTTGGAAAAACAATACGTTGAGTCCAATACCATGTACGACGTATAATGGGGGTTTATTTCCTGTTGGCTTGATGGGTACTAAGCTCTCCCAATTGGTTGTCACTTGACTATCTTCCAAAAGTTTCGAAAGTTGTTTAATAGTAGGGTACTTGAACAGACTAACCAATGGTAGTCGTTTTCCAAATTCCTTCTCGATAGTTGCCATCAATTTTACAGCTATCAACGAATGTCCGCCCAATTCAAAGAAATTGTCATCTAAACTAATGTTGGTAATTCCCAAACAGTCTTCCCATATAGACGCAACAAGTTTTTCCGTATCGGTTTTGGGAAGGTTTCCACCCAGTCTTTGCTGTTGCCAATCGATTGCCGGCAGCGCCTTCCGGTCGACCTTTTTGTTTGGGGTTAATGGAAACTGTTTTACCGCAACGTAGTGTGCGGGAACCATATAGTCCGGAAGCACCTTGCTCAACTCGTTTTTCCAAGACTTGATCAGCTCCGCAGGTACGCTGGTTGCCTCATCGGCTTTGGGCTGTCTGACGAAATCTATTGCCTTTTTAGTCGACGTATTGAGCTGTGCCATTGTTGCAGGAACGACGTTTTTTACGGTCGGCGGTAAAAATATGGCTTCGAAGCAGCCGTCCGTACCGTCCGTACTCCAGCGTACACGGGTATCATAACCGTATTTTTCACCAATTGCCCAGAAGGTGTCGGGCAAGAAACCCGTTGATTCGGCTTCCACTTGGGGTTTAATTTCCCCGATTGTTTTTTGGCCTGTTTCGGGCTGCTGCAAGATGGTCGACAGGAGGAAGTCCTTGGCCGTTCTTTTATTGGGGATACCGGTGATGGATATGGTTTTGCCAGTGTGAGTCGTAAGCAAATGACGGACACGGTCTTCTGTTTTAACATCATCCCAGGTGTGGTCGATTTCCGAAACAATGGTTTGATGTGTTGAATTGACATAAAGCCAGATGTCGAAGTGATAATTGGTGGTTTCGTTAAGCAGCAGTCCTTTCCTCAATTGGACATCTACGGCGGTAATGGCCGGTATCAATGTAGGGAGGAGGTAAAAGAATCCCGGATCGGCAACCAGCTCTTCTTCTATCCGGACGCGGTTTTTCACCACCTCTTGAAAACGGGATAGGGTAGCGGTATCGGATGAACGTTTGAACTGATCGATTGCATGACACATCTCAAGTGAGTTTTTGCCTTGCATGTCCCCGATGAAGATGCAACCGCCGGGTTTGACCACCTTAGTTGCATTTTCAATTACTTTTAAAAAGTAATTGGCATCCGGGAAATACTGGGCAACACTATTGACCAACACCAAATCTAAGGATGCCGCTGGAATTCCGCTGAAATCGTCGGCGGGGGCTGTCTTGGCTTCGACGTGCCCCCATTTGTCGGGATGAGCGACCAATTGCTCGCTTAGTTTGTCGATAGCCGTATGCGCGTAGTCAGTAGCCAGATAGTACGATGTAAACGGTGCGACTCCAAACAGGATTTGTCCGGCACCGCTACCTACTTCCAAGATGCGTTCGGCTCCGATTTTCCGGATGCGGTCGACGGATTCTTTCAGCCATTCGTCGGCTTGGAGTTTCAGTTCTTCGCTGTTCTCCAGTTGGCGGTAAATACTCCCATCGATTTGGTGTTCCTCCAAATTGGCAGATTTGTTGAACTCAACGCCGGTGTCGTAGATGGTATCCCACCGGTCTTTCCATGAAACAGAATCGCTGTCATCGGATTTATCATCTCGATCAGCGATGACGTACGCTACCAATTGGGTGTCTCCTTGTGGAGTAGGTTTAGCGTCGACTATCGCTTCCTTTATGCCGCGCAACGTGCTTAACTGGTATTCTATTTCACCCAGCTCTATCCGGTGTCCTCTGATCTTGACTTGGTTGTCTTTCCTTCCTAAACACTGGATTTCACCGTTACTTACTATTTTACCCAAATCCCCCGTCGCGTACATAGCGCTGCACTCATCTGCTGGATCGGCGATAAACCGCTCTTTGTTGAGTTCTGGGCGGTTTAGGTATCCTTTGGCTACACCATCGCCAGCAATGAATAACTCGCCTATTCCCCCAATCGCAACGGGCACATGGTGTTCGTCCAGGATATGAACTGTAGTATTAGCAATGGGATTGCCCACAGTGATTAGGCCGTTGTCCGCCCGAGTGATTTCTTTGATTGTTGACCAGATTGTCGTTTCGGTCGGACCGTACATGTTCCATACCGCTTGGCAACGATCAAGTAGTTTATCTGCCAATTCGATTGGGAAGGGTTCTCCGCCGCAAAGTGCTTTTAGTGGGATCCGGTGTTCCCAGCCTGCGTCCAACATCATACGCCACGTCGACGGCGTGGCTTGCATAAGGGTGACTTGCCGGTCGGAAAGAGAGCGGAGGATAGCCCGTCCGTCGCGTGTTGTCTCTTGGTCGCTTAGTACCAGTGTAGCCCCTACAGTTAATGGAAGATACAGCTCTAGCCCTGCAATATCGAATGAAATGGTCGTGATGTTGAATACGACATCCGCTCGTTGTATTCCTGGTTGGCGCTGCATACTCAGCAGGAAGTTCAACAAGTTCGAATGCTTGATCTGGACACCTTTCGGTTTACCACTGGAACCCGAAGTATACAGTAAATACACCAAATCTTCTCCCGTTATCGGTATAGACGGGGGAGTCGTTTGCTGTATGTCCAGATTCGCCTGTATATCGCCAAAGATGATAATTGAAACCTCAGATCCCCAACGGCCCTTGTGGTGTTTGTCGGTGACCAGGTATTTAGCCGTTGAATCCTGGAGCATAAATTCAATCCGTTCTTCCGGATATTCTGGATCCAATGGTAGGTAAACGCCCCCTGATTTGGCGATGCCGACCAATGCTACTAACATTTCAATCGACCGATCCATTGCCACGCCGACAACCATTCCTTTTTTAACACCGATGCTTGACAAATAATGGGCAAATTGATTGGTTTGGCTTTCCAATTGCCGGTAGTTGATGCGACGATTTTCGAAAATTACCGCTGTTCTTTCGGCATTTTCGTGAGCCGATTGAGCAATCAGTTTGGTGAAATTCGATGACTTGTCGTAATCCAATTGTTCGCCGGTAACAATACTTTTGGGCACTACGCCATCGGTTAAACGAAGTGCTTCGATGGTGCCGTCTGGATCATCTGCAACTTGCGTCAACAGGTATTCAAACGCAGCCATCATGGACCGGATGGTTTTCGGGGTAAAAAGACCGCTGTTGTAAGACCATTCCAATATCAGACGGTCTTTGGCATTGGTGACGTTTAGAAAGAGCTCAAATGCCTCAAATTCCCGTGGGTTCGAGATGAGCGTATGCTTAAGAGCTTCAAATGATACCGCGTTGTCCATTCCCATGTCGACATTGAACATAACGGGGATCAGCGGGATACGACTTTCATCTCGGGGTATCTTCAGTTTTTTCACCAGTTCCCCAAATGTAAATCGCTGGTTATCATAGGCGTCAAAGAATGATTGCCGTCTTGATTTCAGGTATTCATTGATACTTGCCGTGGTATCTATTTTGCTTCGTAATGGCAATAGGTTAACACAATGTCCGACCAAATCAAACCTTTCTGTTGCTAACTGGCCAGCGGTTGGCAAACCTACTGTGATATCTCGTTGATTAGTCGTTTTATGCAAGAATAGCTCAAATGCAGCTACTAATGTATTTACCAGACTGCATCCAGCCTTGGCACCTACTTGTCTTACACGTTGTACGAGTTCACGGGACAACTCGAAATCGATCCGATTTCCCTTAAATGACCGGGGTGACTTTCTAGGATAATCGGTTGGCAGGTCCAGTACCGGGATATTGCCGCTATAGAGATTGATCCAATATTGTTCAGCTGATTCGTAGGCCGATGTTTGTTGGTAGCGTAATTCATCTTTGGCATACTCGCTGATTTGGTATGGAACTGGCAGGATGGGGTTCAGGCCATGGACAAACCCGTTGTAAAATTTGCTGATATCTTCCAATAGTATACCCGTAGACCATCCGTCACCGATAATATGATGTTTAAACAGCGTGAAATAGTGGTGTCTTGGAGAAAATTTATGGATGAAGAAACGAAATAAAGGTCCTTCCTCAATATTGAAAGGAATATGCATCTGTTGGGTTAAAAATGCCTTGAATGCTATTTGCTTTTCATCATCTTCCATCTCCGAAAAGTCATAGAACTTGGCTTCGTAGGGAATATCTTCGTAGATAACTAAGTGCTCTCCACTGGAACTTACCGTAGCTCGGAGCGCCTCGTGTCTCCGTACCAATTGCCTGAGTGCAGATTCAAATGCGTCCCGCCGAAAATCCCCTTCGAGTATCAGCGAAACCGATTCATTATAGGAAAGATTAGCTTCTTGTTCTCCAATCGCACAAGCCAGCCAAATTTCTTTCTGCGCTTCGGTTGTATATGTTACTTTCTCAATCTTCCGGGCATCTTGAAAGGGATTAAAATCAACGGGGGTTAGATTGTTAATATTATTCATCAATAGTTAGTTAATTTTTAAGCGGCAATAGTGCCGTACATTATTAGTTCTTTGACATGTTTCTGATTTTTTTGCAAGTGTGGGTTTATCCCAAAGGTTGAAAAAAATCTATTCATCAGTAAAGTGTTGTGGTTCATCGTCTTGATGTCGGCCATGGAGAACGCCCCTTGTTCCTTTTTGGGGATGCTTATCCAATGCGCGGCTTTGGCGACATTGGTTGCCGTTAGGGCCAGATTGAGGTGGAAGTCCAACTTGTTCTCGCTCCTTGCCTGGCAATTTTCCAGTCCGGTGAACTGTTTTGCGTCGCGGTAGATGAACTCGATCTGGAAGCGTAGCCTGTAGTAGCGGACGATATCGGCAGGTCCCATCCCCGTATCAGTTGAGAAATACAGTTTGTGGGTCTTCCCAGCGGATACCCTGACCACGCGGATTTTCCGTTTGAGCGAAACAGCATATACTACGGCCGTTGTGGCCCTAGTTCCGTCCGCCAATTCCACCTCATGGAAATACCCGGCCTTGATTTCCTTGTGGTCGACTTTACCGTCGTACACCCTGGGTCTCCCGCGACCGGGCTTGCGGGGGCCGGCGTAGAGGTATTTCAGATTGGCGTCATCGCGCATCCTGCCTACGAACCGGAAACCGGCCCCGCAGATTGCATCAATGAACGGCTTCTTGGTGAACCATGCGTCCGCCACAGCAATGCTGGACAGTTCCAGGAGTTCCTTGCCGCGGTCGGTGAATGAATCCGCGTAGATCTCGGCAAGTGATTTTTCCGGATGGTTGCCGGTTATCGTCTGGCAGGCATCCAGATGGAATCCGGTGTGGTTGTCCACGTCGATTGCCGCCATGCCCAGCATCTCAAGTCCACGTTTCACGCGCGCTGCCTGACCCGACCAGAAATAGCCGACGCCGGGCGTCTTCTTCCCCGATTTGGCGATGAAACTGGGATCAAGGGCGATGATATAATGGCCGCTGCCGTGCTTGCGGACCAATCCGCTGTTGAAGCCCATGAAATCAAATGGCTTTTCGAATTGGATACGGTAGCGCTGTTCACTATATTTGCCGTACCGTTCCAGTTGCTGGAAATTGATCCGGCCCTTTATCGAAAGGAACAGGGTCACGGCCTCGACCATGAAACGCTGCCTGCATGCGTTGATATTCTTCATGTTTAACAATATGTTGATTATCAGTGTTTTGTATAGATTATAACCCTTGGTGACCATATCTCAAATAATGCTTAGAAAACACTATTAAGATACTGAAAATCAAGGGTTTATTGAAATTTTTCAGCCATTATTTATCCACTTATTTTGCTGTAAATCAGAAATTTGTCCCATTTTTTAACGGAGTGTTGATTCATAGGAGTGAGAATTAATTTAATTGTAAATAGTTGCCCGGATTCTTTTCGTCCATCACAAACCATGCTGGATTGCCTGATTTATCTTTTCCCAGTTTTGCGTTGGGAAGTGGCGGTACTGCAAACGGGTCCGTAATCTCATCGGTACTTTCGGGATGTTGATAGTCGGGGATGAGGTCAACAGCCTTCAGTTCAATCAGGCTCTCTTCAAATTTTTCAATGATGGTCTCAATATCCTGATCGCTATGGGCCGTGGTTAAGAAACATGAAAAACCTTCCAGTATGTGGATTCCTTTTAACCGCATCAATGTGAAGAATAATTCGGAATATGGATACTCTTCCTTAAACTTGATACGCCATTGCGAACCAAATTGTGCAATATACAAGGGTACCCGCAGGTGTTTACAGGTATTGTTGAGTTTGTGTGCAAGGTATTCCGTTTTTCTGTTCAGCGTTTTTTGAAGCTGGGGTCCTTGTTCTTTTAGATATTGTAACGAGGCCTTTGCGGTGGCAAGCGCTAAGGGATGGCGGACAAAAGTGCCCGCAAAATACGTTACGCCTACTTCCGGGATGGAGTTGTCTCCGTATTGCCAAAATCCGCCATCCAACGCATCCATGTATTGTTTTTTGCCCGCAATGATCCCGATCGAAATCCCTCCCCCAGCGACCTTTCCGTAGGTGCCGAGGTCGGCCTGTATCCCATACATTCCCTGGATTCCCCCCGGATGAAACCGGAAGCCCGAAATCACTTCGTCAAAAATCAACACGATACCCAACTCTTCAGTAAGTTTTCGGAGTTTTTTCAGGAATTCCAATGGCCTCAACTCCGAATGCCTGCTCTGGATGGGTTCTACCAATACAGCAGCTACCTCATCAGACCGATCCCGGATGATATCAAGTGATTCGTCCACGTTATAATCGAGAATAATCATGTTCTGAACATTCTCGGCCATAATTCCAGGGGCCGCGGGGAATGTTTTCAATTTCTTGTTGCTCCGCACAATCACTTCGTCCGTGATACCGTGATAAGAACCCGAGAAGGCAACGACCTTTGGCTTGCCTGTTACTGTCCGGGCAATCCGCATTGCACCTAGTACAGCTTCGGATCCGGTGTTACACAGCGCTGCGCGATCGAACTTGGTAAATTCGCAAATCAGTTTGCACACTTCGCCAGACAGTTCGTGCTGTGGGCCGATTTCGTAGCCTTTCTCTATTTGTGCGATTAGGGCTTGCTTAATGAAATCGGGCTGATAGCCCAGCATATTCGATCCGAAACCGTTTAATGCGTCGATGTACTCGTTGCCATCAATATCCCAAAGTCTGCTTCCGTTCGATTGATTAACAACGACGGAATAGACAAGTTCTTTGGTCGTCGGTTTGAAACCGGAGACTACACGGGGGTCAGCCATATAAGCCCGGTGCTCTTGCGTATAAGATTTGCTTTTGACAGTCTTGGCATTATATCTCGCCGTGAGCTGGTTGACAAACTCCAGCTGCTTGGCGGTAAGTGCAGCCGCTTGCTTTTCGATGCGCGCCCCCGCTCCAAAAGGTTTAGCCGCTTCGGGTGCTTCATCAACCGGAGGAGCGATGCTTGGTTGCGGTTTAACGGCAGCTTGTTGGGAAGGGGTAATTCGTTGCTCGTTCTGAACTGGCGAAACGGGTTGAATCGGCGAAACAGCCGGTTGAGTAAGGTGACTTTGTCCCTGTAGCAACATCAATTGCTGCGAAAGCAAGTGCAGTTGTTGGCTGATGAGGTTGATTGCTACTGTATTTGCATTGCCAATAGCTGATCCAACAGATACGTTGCTGAACACCGGTTCCTGCACTGCAGCAACTGGTGATTGGGCAACAGTTGTAGCTTGAACAGTTGCGGGTTGCGGTGTTTCTGCTGGCAACTGTTGGTCTAAGTAGGTAGCTAACCGATCAAGTGTGAAAAAGTCTTCGTTAAGTTGCCGGAAAGTAACCGGAACACTGAATTCTCTCTTAAGAACTAAGGCAATTTGGGTCAGCAATAACGAGTCTAGCCCGATTTCCATAAAACCCATGTCAACGGAGACATTACTCATTTCGATGCCGGAAGTATCTTCGAGAACGGTTCTCAATGTTTCAATAAGGGTATCTTTTCTCATGTTGTTAGGCATTACTGTAGGATGATGGTATGAAATAGCAGGGACTGGAATGTCAGTCTGCAGCAGCTGCTCCGTCTGGTTAGGGGTGGACGGATTATTTCCGTCTACCCAATAATGTTGTCGGTTATAGGCGTATGTCGGTAAGTCGGTAAATCGCTGTTTTTTCCCCTGTCCATAGAATGACTGCCAGTCAGGAGCAAACCCATGCTGCCAAAGAGAACCGAGTGTGTTCAGCATCGTTTGATAAGCAGATTGTGCTGATTCTCGTTGAACAAGGGAAGGAAGTACGAGTGGGCTTCGCTCCTTTGGACATTGTTGTTTTACTAGGGTTGTTAAGGTATTGCCTGGTCCCATTTCTACAAACGCGTCGTATTCTTTCAGGAGCACTGCTGCTGCTTCGGAAAAATGGACAGTCGCCCGAAGATGTCCGGCCCAATACAATGGGTTTTTAGCTTCATCGGCTCGCAGCCAGTTTCCGGTAACTGTTGAACAGATCGGAATTTCCGGTTCACGGAGTGCGATGGCCGCAACGGTTTCCCCGAAAGGCTCCACTACCGAATCCATCATCGATGAATGGAATGCATGGCTGGTATGCAACCGCTTGTTCGCGATATTTTTGTCATTCAGCAGATCGCTAAACGATTGGATGGCGTTTTCCGGTCCGGATACCACACATAATTGAGGACTGTTGACTGCCGCGATATCTAGGTCCCCGGGCAGTAGAGAGACAAGATCCGATGCGGGATGCCTGACAGATAGCATTGTCCCGGTAGGCAAACTGCCCATCAACTTGGCCCGCGATGCGATCAATTTAATAGCATCTTCCAGTGAAAATATGCCGGAAAGGTGTGCGGCGACGAATTCGCCGACGCTATGGCCGATTAAGGCTGACGGACGTAATCCCCAATGCATCCATGTCTGAGCCAATGCGTACCCTATCGTAAAAAGAGCCGGTTGGCTGTATAACGTATCGCGTAGCCGTTCGGTTGCTTCGGGCGATGACCGTTCGGGATAAATCACGCCACGGATGTCTTCGCCGGTTTCGTTCATGAAAATTTCCGCACAACGATCGACAGCTTGTTGGAAGATCGGTTCGTGCAGGTAAAGGTCCAGGCCCATTTGGGTGAATTGCGCACCTTGGCCTGGAAACATAAAGACCACGTCGCGGATTGGTGTTTCAACCGCTTTGTTTGATGTGGCCAACAGCTCCGCATTGCCCAATGCGTTTTTCAATTCGTTCGTATCAGCCACAACCATGAAAACACGGTTAGAGAAATCCTGCCTCGCAATGTGGAGGGTATAGGCGATATCTGCGACGTTACTATTCGCCGAACGTTCTATTGATTGATGAAGCTTCTGCGCATATTGGGTTATGCTGTTAACGTGCTTTGCAGACCAACTAATGAGGTGCATCGGGCGCATTAATGGCAAATTAGCCGACTGGGCCTCCTGTGGTGGTAATGGTGAAGTAGCATTCCCTACCACCACGTGTACATTGGTACCTCCAACGCCGAAGGAGCTCACACCTGCCAACAGGCTGTTGCCCGTCCATGGCTGCAAGGCTGTATTGACGAAAAAAGGGCTGTTTTCAAAATCAATGTAGTGATTTGCTTGCTCGAAGTTGATAGATGGGGGAAGCTGTTGGTGATGTATGGATAGTACCGTCTTGATGAATCCGGCTATTCCTGCTGCGTTCGTCGTATGTCCCATATTGCTTTTTACGGAACCGATAGCGCAGAACTGCTTCTTTTGTTGCGGACCGAAAACCATTTTCAGTCCTTCGATTTCGATGGGATCTCCCAATGGCGTTGCCGTGCCATGGGCTTCGATATAACTGAGTTGTTCCGGCAGGACGTCAGCGTCGGAAAGAGCCATCCGGATAGCAGCTGCTTGTCCCGCTACATTCGGTGCGGTAAAACTGCCTTTTCCGGCACCGTCATTGCTGACTCCAATACCCTTGATAACCGCATAGATGGTATCGCCGTCTGCTTCGGCCTGCTTCCTGGATTTCAGGACCACTACACCGGCCCCATCACTGAACACTGTTCCGGTAGCGGCGGTGTCGAACGGTCTGCAGTGCCCATCTTTACTCAGTATTGCGCCTTCTTCATAGAGATGGCCGCTAATGATAGGAGGGCTAATTGAGGCACCTCCTGCCAGTGCGACATCACATTGCCCCGAGCGGATGGCCTGCACGGCCTGAGCAACTGCCAATAGCGAAGTTGAACAGGCCGACTGTACCGTAACCGCAGGGCCTTTCAAATTCAATGAATAGGCAGTTCTGGTTGCTATATAGTCTTTGTCATTGATGGTGGTCACCTGAAAGTTTCCGGCCTTCTCAATTAGCTCCTTGTTGGGCAGGACATTATTGACGTAGTAGGTGTTGTATCGGCATCCTGCGTAGACACCGATTGTGCCGTTGTATTTTTGGGGAACGCATCCGGAATGTTCCAGTGCTTCCCATGCGATTTCCAGAAAAATCCGTTGCTGGGGGTCCATTAATTTGGCGAGCGCAGGTGTAATGCCGAAAAAAGCAGCGTCGAAATCACCGACCTGATCCAATACACCCCTGGCTTTGACATAATCCGGATGTGTCCGGAGAGACAATGGGATGGAAGGGGCTAGCTCATCGTCAAGGAAGAATCGGGTAGTTTCCTTACCGTTTTTCAATACATCCCAATACGCTTTTATGGAATGCGCGCCCGGGAAACGGCAAGACATACCAATAACCGCAATATCGTCGAAATCCGTGGGTTCAATCCCGCGCCCCGTACGGTCGGCGATAGCTGATCGGCCCTCGTCAAAGAATTTAGCCAACTGACCCAGTACGGGGTACTGATATAAGGTTGTGACTGCCAAGTGCATGCCATGCTGTTGGCCAAGCAGTGTTACCATCTTCTGGGCAAGCAGTGAATTGCCCCCCAATTCAAAAAAATTGTCGTTGATGCCGATGCGGCTGGCAGGAAGGATGGAAGTCCAAAGATCAGCCAATATTTTCTCCAGTTTCTTTCTAGGAAGGATGAATGACTGCGTTGACAAGTTAGCTGCATTGGGTATCGGAAGTTCTTTTTTGTTAATTTTTCCCGTGTGGGTAAGCGGAAACTGATCAACCGGCACCAGTATGGCGGGTACCATGTACGAGGGCAGCTTCGAACGGAGATGTACAAAAATAGCAGATTTGTTGAACCCCCCTTTTGTAATGACATACCCCACGAGCTGCTTGTTACCCAATGAGTCGTCCTGCGCGGCCACCGTACATTGGCTGACACCCGGTGCTTGTTGTAGCGTGTGCTCAATTTCTCTCAGCTCCACCCGGTAACCCCTGACTTTCACTTGTTCATCTATCCGCCCGATATACTCGATTTTTCCTCCCGGCAACTGTCTGACCAAATCCCCCGTGCGGTAGATACGTTCAGCGATTCCTGGATGGTTAAGCAAGAATCGCTCGTTCGTTTGTTCCGGTAAATTGAGGTATCCACGCGCCAATTGATCGCCACCAATGAACAATTCGCCAATATCGTTGCCAGATACCAGATCACCGTCGGGCGACAGGATGTATTGATGGATGCCTGGTAGCGGTTCTCCTATCGGAACGTTCCCAGAAGCAGCCAAATCGTCAACTGTGCAACGGTGCTCGTGTGTTGAGATACAGGTCTCTGTAGGTCCATATTTGTTTATAAAATCCACATGAGCCAGCCAATTCGCAATGATGTGCTTCTTGCAGGGCTCGCCTGCAGAGACAATTCGAATCAGGTTGCTGTAGGCTTTTACGGGCACTTGTTCTAGAAAGGATGGTGTCGCATGAAGATGGGTGATTCGTTGCTCGTTGATAAACGATGAGAATAACGCCATATCCTGCCGGGCGTTCTTGGGCAGCAACACCAACGTGACGCCATGGCACAAAGCCAGGAAAATCTGTTCCACCGAAGCGTCAAAGCAGTAGTTGGAAAATTGTAAGATTCGTTCGTTGCTGCCAATATTCAGAAATTCACCTTGTTTCTTGATGTAAGACGCCAACGGTCCGTGCTCCATCAGAACACCCTTAGGCTGTCCGGTAGAGCCCGATGTATAGATGATATATGCTAGGTGGTGGCGGCTGGGACAGTCGGGTAGGTTTTCCTGCGATTCGAGACAGATATCTGGAGCTTGCCGATCAACCAATATGGTATGCTTCAAATGATTCGTTGCTGGCAGTGTTTGGGTGTCGTCGCTGCTACTGACAGCCACCGAGGCACCGGTATCTTCCAACAAATAGGATATCCGCTCGGCAGGGAATGTGGTGTCTATAGGTACATAGGCACCACCGGCTTTCAGTATGCCTAGTATTGTGATCAGGCCTTCTAGCGGGTCGCTTAATAGAATTGGAACGGGGGTGCCCGGTGAAATACCAAGACGCAGTAGGAAATGAGCCAGTTGATTTGATTTTTCGTTTAACTGTCTGTATGTTAGTGATTTTCTTTCAAAAGTAACGGCTGTTTTTTTTGGATGGCTTGTTACATGAAAGTCGAAAATATCAAGTACTGTGTCTCCCATAAATGCCTCCCGGTATGACTGTGTTTTTTTCAATAATAGATGTGCTTTTTTCGTTCAGTAACATTACTATTACTTTAATGGTACCGATTGTCAAATTTAGAGTGAAAGAACAACACCTGCAATTCCCTGACACCTAATAATTTTCTTTTGTAGCAATAAACCTACAGCGGAGCAAGTGCTTAAAAACCGAAGGACTTCTCTAGAAAACGATACACCTTAGACGAACCTACGCAATAAATTGAAATTGGTTCACCCATCTTACATACTGTTCCGAGAATACGGGATGATGTATATTTTAAATTGAGCTATAGTACTAATGCGTTAAGTTTTGATAATTATAATTTTCCTCTTTGTAATGACAATAATCTCGTTAGTGACACAACTGAAACAGGTGTGTATTCCGATAAGGTGAATTCAAATCAAAAAATCATTTATCAATTCAAATAATTTGTATTCAGTAAGTTATATTATAAGTTCAAAACTTAACGCATCACCAGTAATTGAGGTAATAGAGTTTTCCACTAACCAAAGGTCCATTCTTCGAAACCTAGCTGGTTGAGGTTGGTGCCGTATCCGACGGCCTTTTTCTATGCTGTGCGACGGGAAACAGCTGCAGCATATTTTTTGCTCGAAGTGTTTACTTCCGCTGCGCTTGTAATTACTTCCCGCGTATAAGTATCTACTTAAGCGACCAAAACCGAAGCCTCACGCATCGTTCCCTTTGCCCGGTCGGAAAAAACAACTAGCTTTGTCGCGCTCGAAAAAAGCAATGGCTTATCAACTATGGGTTTGGTATCGATTATTACAGTCAATTATCACCAAGCAGCACTAACTGCCGATTTTTTGCATTCGATAATACGGTTTGCTCAAGGAAAGGCTTTGGAGGTCATTGTTGTAGACAATGGCGCTACCGTAGATAATGAAGATGTTTTCAAAGCGGTGTTTCCCGACCTGATCTACATCCGCTCACAAGAGAACCTCGGCTTTGCTGGAGGCAACAACCTTGGTATCCAGCACGCGACAGGTGATTACCTGCTCTTCCTGAACAATGATACTGAAATCACAGCTGGATTTATTGAAAAACTCCGCGATGAGCTGGAGCGTCATCCCGATATAGGCTTGCTTTCACCACTCATCTTATACCACGAAGATAAAACTAAAATCCAATACGCTGGCTATACGCCAATGAACTACCTGACTGGTCGGAATAGCGGTGTTGGTACGATGGATGAGGATAACGGTCAGTATGACCATTTAACGACTGAAACAGGTTATTGTCACGGTGCGGCCATGATATGCAGGCGGAAGGATTTGGAAAGGGTAGGGCTTATGCCCGAGCATTTCTTCCTTTACTACGAGGAGCTGGATTGGTGCGAACAATTCAAGCGCGCCGGATTGAAAATAGGTTTTACTGGAAAAGCAAAAATTTATCACAAAGAATCCATGAGCGTGGGCAAAGAAAGCCCGTTGAAAACCTATTTCATGGTACGTAACCGGTGGCTCTTTATCCGGCGAAATGCCCAATGGCCATCCACGGTGATTTTCTGTTGTTATTACTTAACGGTGGCCATCCCGGTGCTCCTCGTGAAATACCTGCTCAAGGGCAAACCAAATTTGATAACAGCGGCATTGCGGGGTGTGTGGTGGAATTTTACGCATTCCAAGAACAGCAAAGACTTAGGAATAAAACGGTAGCTCTGCCCGGATCGCGTCTGTCAGCGGTGCGCTCGCCTCCACTAGTGGCAACCTCACCGTTGGCCCACACATTCCCAATTGGCGTAGTATTTCCTTCACACCTGCCGGATTACCTTCAACAAAGCAAAGTTCCGTCATCCGAATCAATTTACCGTGGATTTTGCGGGCTTCCACGTAATTATTTTCCAGACATAGCTTAGCCAGTTGGGCGACTTCGGCCGGAAATGCGTTTGCCACGACCGATATGGTGCCCACAGCACCTAGGGCCATCATGGGCAGGGTAGCTGGGTCATCGCCAGAGAGCAATAAGAATCCCTCCGGTTTATCATACATGATCTTGCTGAACTGGTCGAAATTGCCCGAGGCCTCTTTTGTGGCCACGATGTTGTCGACTTCCCGGGCGAGCTGCACCGTCGTCTCGGGACTAATATTACTGCCGGTACGTCCTGGCACGTTATAGAGGATTACCGGCAGGGGGGAGGCCACAGCCACCGCCTGGTAGTGCTTGTAAATACCTTTCTGTGTGGGTTTGTTGTAATAGGGGCTTACCGACAAGATCGCGGCATAATCTTGGTGGTTGAATGCGTGGAGCTGGCGTACCACTTCTGCGGTGTTATTGCCTCCGATACCGGCCACCAACGGCACCCTGCCCGAAACCTTTTCTGCGGTGAACTTCCATACAGCCTTTCGTTCTTCTTCGGTGAGCGTTGCTGTCTCGCCCGTTGTACCCAAAGAAACGAGGTAGTCCATGCCACCGTTGATCTGGTGCTCGATAACCCGAGCTAAACCATCAAAGTCAATACTTCCATCCGAATGAAATGGGGTAACTAAGGCCACCCCTGCGCCGTAAAGTTCGTTCATAGCCGCCAAAATTAGCTAAAAAAAATTACTGATTGATATTTTAATCATTAATATAAAGGTCAACTGTCGGCCAAGTAAGGGTAAGCTTCTACTACGTTTTTTTGCAGCACGAAGAGGTTGGATCGTTATATAGCTAGCTGAACAAGCGGTATTAATAAAAAAGTTTTTGGTATTATCGAAATAATGTATATTTATGCACCACGATTAAAGTTCGTGTTGAATCATCAAGAATAAAGTTTATCCACATCCGTATACCCACCAAGACCCCTAGGCCGAATGTCCATAATCAATGTGCTATCCAAGTTAATCCGAAAATGTTGCTGGCTTGTATTATTGCCGTTAATAATAGCTTGTGCCCATGATCACCCCAAAACCGATGCAAAGGTTACCATTAAAGAGGTGAACGGCGAGTACGTGTTATATCGAAATGGACAACCCTTTGAAATCAAAGGCGCCGCGGGTCAGGTGCAATTAGATCTACTCCATCAAATCGGTGGCAATACCATCCGATTATGGGATACGGTTGGCCTAGATCCGATATTTGAAGAGGCAAATGAACTAGGCATTGCCATTATCATGGGCTTACCTATACCCGAAAGCCGTCATATGGATTATTATAATGACGCCCCGAAAGTTAGCCAGCAACATGATGCGATCAAAGCATTGGTGAACAAATATATGAATGAGCCCTCGCTACTCATGTGGTGCGTAGGCAATGAACTTACCTTCCCGGTTAGACCGAGGTACGCCAATTTTTACAAAGCCTTTAATGATATCGTCGATATGATTCATCAAGATGACCCGGATCATCCCGTTACCACGACGATGGTAAATTTCCAGCGCAAGGATATCATCAATATCAAATTGCGCACGAACGTTGATGTGATTTCCTTCAACATTTTTGGTAGACTCAGTTTTTTTCGGGACGATTTGGAAAAATTCGAATGGATGTGGCGTGGACCTTACCTCATAACCGAATGGGGAATCGATGGTCCATGGGAAGGTACGCCTAAAACGGCTTGGGGTGCCTGGATAGAACCACCAAGTACGAACAAAGCAGATCAATATCTTTGGCGATACGAGCAGCAAATGCCCTTGGATGCCCCGGGGTTTTTAGGGTCATTAATTTTTTATTGGGGGCAAAAACAGGAAACCACACACACGTGGTTTAGCCTTTTTGATGAACATGGAAACAAAACCGAAGTCGTTGCGGCAGCGGAGCTGGCGTGGACGGGCGAAGGAACTTTGGCTCCATTTCCGAAAGTAAAGGACATGTTGTTAGATGGGCGGGGGGCTGCCGATAATATCGTGTTGAATGCGAATGAAGAAGTCGGAGCAATCATCCGCCAATTGCCGAATCAGTCATCCGGGTTTCAACGGGTAGAGTGGGAAATCTATCCCGAAGACTGGCATAAAGTGAATCGTCAAAATAACATATTTAAACCTCTGTCTATTAGTGGATTGATTCAGGATAGTCGAGGGTTGGAAGTGACATTCGTTACACCAGCTGAAGAAGGGCCCTATCGGGTATTTGCCACCTTATATGGCGCCCATGGAAACATCGCTACATGCAATACACCTTTTTACGTGGTAACGGAAAATGAAAAAAACTGAACCTGTAATCAATCCGTCGAGGTTAGAACGTTTTACGTTGCGCCTAATGATTGGCATTGGGGCAATCTGCATGGTGCTATTCCTGAGGGAAATATTGGCTACTACCGCAGAATATGCCATATTACACGGAATGCTGGTCGCGACGTTCATTTTCGGTTGCCTCAAAATTGCACATGAGTGGGTACACTATTGGTGCATTATAGTGCCGGATACGCCGAAGTCGGACAAGCGATTCACGGTGGATGTTTTCACGACGTTTTGTGCGGGAGAACCGTATGAAATGATACGGGAAACATTGATTGCGATCAAAGCCATCAAGTATCCACATCAAACGTTTTTATGTGACGAGGCGGATGATCCTTACCTAAAGAATCTTTGTGACGAACTCGGCGTTGTCCATGTAACCAGGACACTCAAGGTCGACGCAAAAGCGGGGAATATCAACAATGCGTTACAATTTTCTAACGCTGAAATTTGCCTGATTCTGGATCCCGACCATGTACCTTCTCCTGATTTCCTAGATGCTGTCATCCCACACTTCAGCGATCAGGGTGTCGGTTTCGTGCAGGTCGTCCAAGCTTACAAAAACCAGGACCAGGGGTTAGTTGCAAAAGGTGCGGCCCAGCAGACCTACCAATTTTATGGGCCCATCATGATGACGATGAACAAATACGGCACGGTGTTGGCCATCGGTGCAAATTGTACGTTTCGACGTGCGGCTTTAGACTCGATCGGTGGGCACGCAGCCGGGTTGGCAGAAGACATGCATACCGCCATGCAGCTCCATGCCAAGGGATGGAAATCGGTGTACGTACCCGCCGTCGTTGCCCGGGGGCTGGTGCCCTCCACGTTGTCTGCTTATTATAGCCAACAATTGAAATGGGCGCGAGGGGTATTCGAATTGCTCGTGACGTCGTACCCTAAGCTGTTTCCGAAGTTCAGTTGGCAACAGAAACTGCATTATGGTGTTATACCCATCTACTACTTATCGGGCGTCTTTATCTTGATTAATTTCCTAATTCCAATTCTCTCGCTCATTTTAAACACGAGTCCGATCAGCTTTGATTTTCTGAATTTTATCACCATCGGTTTCCCCTTATTCGTCGCCATTATGCTCATCCGGCTTTTTGTCCAAAAATGGGTGATGGAAGAGGAAGAGCGCGGGGTGCATATGGTCGGCGGGCTGCTTATGATCGGTACCTGGTGGGTCTTCGTTGTGGGCCTGGTTTATACGTTTCTCCGAAAAAAAGTTCCTTATATCCCAACGCCTAAAGGGAATGACGGAGACAATAACTGGTGGATCAATGTCCCCAATTTATTGACAATCACAGCTTCGGTTGCTGCGATTGCATACGGGTTGAGTAATGATTGGAATCCGTATAACTTGATTATGGCTGGGTTTGCCGCAATCAATTGTGCCATACTGTCGTTCTCGATTGCGGCAAGCCGTCAATATCAGTTTAGGCGATTTAAAAAACGTTACTGGGTGGTAAGGGCCCCGATGGCCGTCGTGGCCGAACTCAAAAGGTCTTTTTGGAAATTCAGGCGCCGTGTTTATCGTGGCATAAGAAGCACGGCATTGATGCTTACTATACTGGGAATATGTTATACTGCATATAAGATAAATACCGCGCCAGTTGGAGTGGAACTTCCCACTGGGCCACAACCTCGAAGAGATATCGTGATTCCGGGTATATTCACTTCCCTCCAGTCCGATGGGCTTACATCGATAAGTGATGTCAACATATTAGCGGGCCAGAGTGGTATTTCATTTGGCATTGTGTCCTGCTATGTGCCTTGGGGCGACGAACCACAATGCAATCTACCAGCCTCTTTAATGGATTCTATCTATCGCGTGGGTGCGATTCCCATGATCACATGGGAACCGTGGCAGAACTTATTTCATCAAAGAGAAAGAGGCGACGAACAGTTTGAAGACAAGAAGGTGTTCCTGGCCATCCTGGAAGGTGACTATGATGCCTATTTAGCTCGTTTTTCTCAACAGGTGAATGCGCTTAATCGTCCTGTGTTTATTCGTTTTGCCCATGAAGCTGACAATCCGCAATACCCTTGGTCTGCGGCGGGTGAAAATACAGCTGATGCATTTAAAAAAGCTTGGCAATATGTGCATCGATATTTTCGGAACCATCACGTCTATAACGCTATTTGGGTGTGGAACCCGTGGAAGCCCGAGGCGGTAAAAACCTACTTTCCAGGCAAGGAGTATGTGGATTGGATCGGCGTTACCAGCCTCAACTACGGCGCATTGAATGATGACGGCAAATGGTACAGTATGCGCGATCTCTATGCGCCCTTCCATAATCAAACCATTTTTAAATCGGGTATTCCGGTCATGGTAGCCGAAATGGGTTCGCTACCGGCGGCAGGTGGGCAGAACGAATGGTTCCGGTCGGCATTCCGAGAGATGAGTGGACGGTTCCCGGAAATCAAATCGATTGTTTTCTTTAATCCCAAAGTCGACCATAATATACCAGGTTCGGGAAAAGGTGTCGGGTTTTTGGACTGGCGTATTGCACATGCTGACAGTTTGGGCGTTGCATTAAGGAAAGAAGGGTGGCAAACACATTGGCTAACGAATAGACCGCTCAAACGTTTTGAGCCCGCATCGTCGAGTGGGGGTAAGGTGCTTCCGTTTACTTCGGCCTTGCTATCCGGCATTAAGGGTGTAAACTACGCGAAAGGACAAAACTGGTCTACCAACGATAAAGTGCTGCGGAAGAAGGACATCGCGGCAGATTTCGTCGAAATGAAAAAAGTGGGTTTTAATACGGTCAAACATTACGGACCCTCGGTCTATGACCGTAATATATTGAGTATGGCGCGACAGGAAGCGATAAACATTAGCTACGGCTTTTGGCTACCCGACCACCTGGATTACACGTCCGATGGGAAAGAACTTAACGAATATGCCACTCGAATCTTGCGGACGGTGAAGTCGTTGAAAGACAAGGAAACCATAGTGATGTGGAATATCAGTAATAATCCGCTGAAAGGGATGTCTTATCGCTATTTCAAGCCGGATTTTAATTATCATAGAGAAGCATATACCGAGTGGCTTAAGCAATTGATTGCGGGTATGAAGGCGATTGATCCAAAACGGCCGATTAGCGTCGATATCGATATTGATGCTCATTTGGAGGAACAGGCCCATTGGCTTCACTACCATATCCCGGATATCGATTGTTTCGGGTTGATCGAAGGAAACGATACTGACGCCGAAACGGGCTGGGATATTCCCTTACCGTATTTGTTTAGCAAGATCGGAGCGCGTGATTATTTAGCACTTCCTACGCAAGAAATCGGTGTATTTATCACGAACTGGCAAGATGAGCGCACGCCGCGCGCGGTGGTCTTGGATGGCCTGCTCGACGACGTTGGAAGAAGCAAGATCGAGCGTTATCGATTAGCAAATCGATGGGTGGGTGCCGCCGTGCCGGAAGAGCTACCGGAGCTGAAAATTCTACAACCTGCCGAAACGATTGACGAGGGTCAATCGGTTACTTTCCGTTTGTTAGTCCGAGATGGTAAGGGATGGCGATTGCTGAACGAACCCGAGGGGTTGAAACTCGAATGGAAGTTGATAAAGACGAACGATTATGGTAATCCATTGGAATCAATGACTCTGGGTGAAGGTGTGAATGTTACATTCCAGTTTCATGGAAATCTCATGAATCATAAAATTGCACTGTATGCTTCGAACGATACGCAGGTTGACGTCATCCAATCCGATCTTAATACCCCGCTTTATCCATCACAATGGACGAAAGAAGCTTGGTCATCCTTTAAACTGAACGAATTATCCGATTAACTTCAACAACTCGGCTTCCGAAATAATAGGAATCTTCAGTTTCTCCGCTTTCGCTAGCTTGGAAGGCCCCATTTTATCACCCGCTACGAGGTAATCGAGCTTGCCTGAGATGCTGCTCAGCAGTTTTCCGCCGTGTTTTTCGATGAGGGCCGTCAGTTCCTCGCGGCTGAATTGCTCAAACACACCCGAGATGACAAATGTTTTGCCGGATAGCGAGTCGCCCAAGCGCTCAACCACCTTTTCCTCAGCGGTGAGCTGGAGGCCGTGTTGCTTCAACCGCTCGATCTGTTCGCGGTGGATGTCATTGGCAAAATACTCCGTTACGCTTTCCGCAATCCGCTCACCGATCTCGTAAACCGAGGCAATTTCTTCCTTCGTGGCCGCAGCGAGGTTATCGATCGTTTTGAAATGCGTGGCTAATTTTTTGGCAATGGTTTCGCCCACGTACCGGATACCCAAGGCAAACAACACCTTCTCAAAAGGTTTAGCTTTCGATTTCTCGATGCCAGCAACCATATTATCGATGGATTTCTGCCCGAAGCGTTCGAGTTGCTTGAGGGTTTCCTGCTTATCCTTAAGCAGGTAAATATCCGTGATGTCGTGAAGCAAGCCCTGTTGGAAGAACGTGTCGACCGTTTCATCGCCCATGCCTTCGATGTCCATTGCTTTCCGTCCAATGAAATGCTGCATGCGCCCAACGATTTGGGGTGGGCATCCGTCATCGTTTGGGCAATAGTGCACCGCTTCGCCTTCTTTACGAATCAACGCTTTGCCACATTCGGGGCATTCACTGGGATACACAATGGGCTGCGCGTCTGCCGACCGCTTGAGCATATTAACGCCCATCACTTTCGGAATGATTTCACCACCTTTCTCTACGAATACGGTATCACCGATCCGCAAATCCAACCGCTCGATTTCATTGGCGTTGTGCAGACTAGCTCTTTTTACAGTGGTTCCGGCCAGCAATACCGGTTTGAGGTTGGCCACCGGTGTTACCGCGCCGGTACGTCCTA
Source organism: Parapedobacter flavus (assembly GCF_035818675.1). Classification (NCBI taxonomy): domain Bacteria; kingdom Pseudomonadati; phylum Bacteroidota; class Sphingobacteriia; order Sphingobacteriales; family Sphingobacteriaceae; genus Parapedobacter; species Parapedobacter flavus. The sequence continues at coordinate 144,661 of NZ_JAYKZZ010000010.1, read as the reverse complement.
CCTGGTAGCTTACCGACAGGAATACGGTTTCCACCTGTTCGGCTTTGTATTTATAAGAAATTGACCAACGGGGCGATTTGGCGGTAAATCCCAACTCTTCCTGCTGGCCATAGTCGTTCACCTTGATGACAATGCCGTCAATGTCATAGCTGAGATTGTGGCGCTCTTTATCCCATTTGGCGATAAATGCCAACACATCATCCATGTTGGTGCATAAGGCGGTGTGCTCGCACACATGGAACCCCCAGGATTTTACCGCTTCCAAGCTGTCCCAATGATTACTGAAAAGCCGATTGCGGTTGTCGCAGTAGAGAAAATAAAGAAAACAATCTAATGGCCGGCGGGCTACCTCTGCTGAGTCTTGCAATTTGATGGTGCCTGCGGCAAAATTACGCGGATTGGCATAGGCCATTTCACCATTTTCAATCCGTTCGTTATTAAGGCGTTGGAATGCGGGCCGGTGCATGAAAATCTCGCCCCGTATTTCGAATACATCAGGGTAGCCGTCGGTCCGTAGTTTATTGGGTATCTTCCTGATGGTCCGTACATTGGTGGTGACCTCGTCGCCTTGCATGCCGTCGCCCCGGGTAACCGCTCGTTTCAGTGCCCCATCTTCATAAGTAAGGCTAATGGATAAGCCGTCGAACTTGAGTTCGCATACGTATTGGAAATTGTTGCCGATAGCTTTGCGCACCCTGTCGTCAAAATCACGTAGCTCCTGCTCATTGTACGTATTGCTCAATGAGAGCATGGGCCACCGGTGGGGCACGGTTTGGAAGCGCTGCGTGATATCACCGCCGATTTTCTGTGTAGGCGAATCGGGATCAAGAAATTGGGGGAACAGCCGTTCCAGTGCTTCTAGTTCCTTGAGCCGTTGATCGAAATCGTAGTCTGAAATCGATGGATTGGCTAACACATAGTATTGGTAGTTGTATTCGTTGAGCTCCCTGGTAAGCTCCTCAACACGGATAGCTGCTTCTGCTGGTGACATGGCAGCGAAAATACTACTTTTTGCGGATCATTCGGCTAGCTTAGTCCAGATTTCATAGATCGGATTTCCGGTCGAGCTTAATCCGGAATGATGCCAAGATCCATTGTCAATTTCGCCATCGAAAGTAAGCGACGCGCCGACGCGGTCGTTATCGCGAGAGAAAAATTCGATGTTTTCCGTGTACTTTCCGTTTTCGAAGGTGTATGAACCACCACCGGTTCCAGAAAATTCGCCCGTTTTAATGTTGATGGCTACCCATTGGAAACGGGTACCGCTCAAGATTTTCAAGGTACGCCGATCGCCAAGTGCCATCTTGCTGATGTTATCGCCCTGCTTTCTACCGCTAATGCGCCATACGCCGGCCATAGCGCCGTCATTGCTATCCACGCGCTGCCATGATGTGCTGCTGCCCGGCAGGTTGGTGATCAACTTCCTTCCAACGCTGATGTCGAAAGTGCTAGTCGTGCCCACCCAGGTGTCATTCGAGGGTTCGTCGGCGGCTTTTTCGGTGTCGTATTGCCAAGTTACCGCCAGCTTGCCATTTTCGGTGGTGTAGGTACCACCCCTTGTGGAAATGAATTTTTTATTCTTCACGTCAAACACGCTGTGCGATAGGTAGCCGTCTACAAAAACCGCAGTTTGCTGGATGCTTCCCTGTTGAGTGTGCCATGCGCCGGGCAGGGCTTCCGATTGTTGTGCTGTGCCTACCAGGAAGGTCGCGCAGGCGACCAGTAGCGTAATAAGGATATGTTTCATGGGTTTATCATTTTGGCTTTTCAATGTTTTTGTTTCAATTTACCTAAGATAACAATTAGGGGGGTAAAAAGTTGATATGTAGCGGGTATTTTACAAAAAGCGCCTGGGGTCGAGCTTGCTGAATGCGTGTTTGCCGTGGCCGTAAAAAGCCCATATGACGCTCCCGTGGTATAAACCGCGAAGCTTGCCGCCTTGGCCCTCACGGCTCCGCTTCCGTGCGGTCTTGAATATATCCAGGAAAAAGCGTTGGTGGGCACGGCTAACCGCCCATGCATCACGGAATTTACCTATGGCCATAAAGTGTATGAGGGCAGCCAAATCAAACCACATACGGGCAAAAATGACCCAAAAGGCGCGTAAAAATGGGAGGTTCTTTTGCAACATGAACAAATTGTTGCGGAAGTTGAGGTATGTTTTCTGCGGGTTGCTGGTTGACAACGTACCGCCCCCTACATGGTAGACCACCGATTGCGGGCAATATCCAATCCGATACCCTGCACGTTGCAAGCGCCAGCACAGGTCGATTTCCTCCATATGTGCGAAGAAATCGGCGTCAAACCCGCCCGAAAGTCTCCAATGGTGTGTTCTGATGAAGAATGCGGCACCACTGGCCCAGAAGATATCGAAAGGATCGTCGTATTGCCCGTGGTCTTTTTCCAATACGTGCAGCATGCGCCCACGGCAGAAGGGGAAACCGTAGCTATCTATGAATCCGCCCGCCCCACCGGCATGTTCAAAGTGGTCGCGCTGATAGTTTGAGCAAATTTTTGGTTGAGCAACCGCCATGTCCGGATTGTTTTCTAGCAGTTCAATGACCGGTGTTATCCAATTAGGTGGCACCTCCACATCCGAGTTCAGCAATACGAAGTAGTCTGCCTCCACCACCTTTAACACCTCGTTGTAGCCACCGGCGAAGCCCAGGTTTCGATCGTTTTGTATAATACGGATGGTGGGGTAAACAGCGCGTACAAACGCTACGGAGTCGTCGGTAGAACCGTTGTCGCCCACGACAAACTCGATATTCGGATAGTCACTGTTGTATACCGACGGCAGGAATTTTTCGAGAAAAAACCTGCCGTTCCAATTCAATATGACTACTGCTACTTTTGGGTAGTGGTTCATGATGTGGCCTTCCTTTTCCAACGGCGGTGCGACCATAACCACAATTCCGGCTTGCGGCGGATGATGTCTTCCGTAAATTTGTTATGTATATCGGTAATGCCATGCGCAGGCATAGCAGAAGGATTTTCTACCAGTGTGGTGAAGGTACAGCAATAGCGGCCTCGCTTTACGCGGTCAATGTGGCAAAAGACCACAGGAAATCCGGTAGCCTTCGCAATCTTTTCCGCACCTGTATATACAGGCGTTTTTTGGTTGAGAAAATTGATGAAATAATGCGAATCGCTACGCCCGGGCGTTTGGTCTGCTACAAACACGCTGATGTGGGGCTGGTGCCGGTATTGGATAATTTTCCGTAAGGTTAGCTTCATGGGCACCATAATGGCACCGAAGCGGCTCCTGATGCCGTTATAGACCATATCGAAGGCTTTATTGCGCAACGGCTTGTAGATAATCAGCGCCGGGTGCGCTGTAAATAGGCCTATACGATGTATGCCCAATTCCCAATTTCCATAATGCGCGGTAACGGCAATGACGCCTTTGCCTGCTCGAAAATGACGTTCCAATTCTTCCGTTTGATACATCGCCATCCGTTTCTTCACACCGGCCGCCGAAATGCTCCGCATCTTGATGGCTTCTACCAACAAGTCGGGAAGGAACTTGTAGAACTTCCGTGCGATATTGCGCCGCTCTTCCGCACTTTTTTCGGGGAAGGCATTCTTGAGGTTCTTGAAAACGACGGCTTTTCGATACCCTATAATATGGTAAAGCACCACGTAGCCTAAATCAGACAACACGTAAAGTACCCCGAACGGCAGCAGGGAGATCAGGTAAATTAAGACGGACAAAACGGAAACGTTTCGCATGTTGGCCATTTATGGTGCACGAAGCCGCAAACTTAGATAAAGTTATGTTGATATGCAATACGATTAAATTGTGTATAAACATAACTTTATCTAAGTTTACATCGCAAATTATATTTCTCGCGATACATGGACAACCCTAACATTTTGCCGGTTTGTTATTTACCTCCGGTTTCCTATTTCAGCGTGCTTAATGGCTCTTCGATGCCTGTGCAGCTTGAGCGGTTTGAGCATTATACGAAGCAGACCTACCGGAACCGTACATCTATCTATTCTGCCAATGGCAAGCTCGATCTGATCATACCGGTGCAGCATGGTAGCAAAAGCCATACCGCCATGAAAGATGTACGGATCAGTTATGAGGCTGAATGGCAGCGCTTGCATTGGGCCAGCCTACAGTCGGCCTACCGTAGTTCGGCGTATTTCGAATATTACGAGGATGATTTTGCTCCGTTTTATCAGCAGCGTTTCAAATGGTTGTTCGACTTCAATGAAGCCCAGTTGATGCTGTTGCTCCGGTTAATGAAAATAGATAAAGAGGTGGGGCATACTGCAAATTACCGCGCTGATTATCCGCCGGGTACCGACTTCCGGCAGGCCATTCACCCGAAAAAGAACCTGACTATAGGTAGCCGACAGCCATACTACCAAGTATTTGCGGCTAAGCATGGGTTCATTGCGGACCTGAGTACTGTCGATTTGCTGTTTAACCATGGCCCACAAAGCAAGGGTTATCTCTAAGGTTGAAAACCTTTTGCTGTGGTCCCTGTTTTAGTGTCAGATTGAATTAGAAACGATGCGGAAAAGATACTTCCTTTTTTTCACTATGCTACTCATCGGAAACGCCATGGCCCAATCCGAAACAGATTCGCTTCATCACCGTAAGGTATTTGTTACCAGTGGAATGGGATGGGGGTTTGCATTGGGTGAAACCAACGACGTGTTGCAGGCGAAATTCTCGAATAGCCTCGGGCTAGACATTTCACTGGGCAACAGGCATTATTTTGTGTACCCTTCTATCGATTTCCTGACTTTTCGCTATAACCAGCAGGCCTCCGATCCCGATTATCCGTATAATCTGGACCGTGGCCGTAGTAACTTCTATATCCTCAACCTCGCTGGTGGTATCCGCAAACAAGTGGATAAACTCAATGCTTATGCATTTGCAGGGCCCGGTGTGGGAGTTGTCGTAGAGCCCCGAGCAGTTGTTTTACCGGACGCTAGCAAGGTAACCATCGAAACTTCGGCGCATCTTACGCCCACGCTGCGTAGTGGCGTGGGCGCGGATTATAGAATCGGTAGTTTCTTTCTATTTGTCGAAATGGGTTGGCTCCACAATTTTCGGCGGATCCAGCAACGGCCGGTCAACGTGCTGTCCTTGTACGGCGGATTGAAAACCGATGTAACCAAACTAAAGGACAACGTGGCACGGGTGATGGGAATAGAGTAGCTATTCCGCTGAAATGCTCAATTCCACCACTTCCACATCAAGCGCGTTGAAGAGTTTATGTGACGATTTTAATTCCGCTTGGGGTTTTATTTCGTCTAACGTCCGTACATCAACGGCACGTTGCTTGATGATATCTAGCTTGCCGGTAAGACATGGGTAGTTGGTTTCGATATCGCCGCCATTGAAACTCCGTATCCTCGCAAACCCATCAATGTTATTATAAAAATTGCTCATTGTAATGGGCATGAAGTTATTGTATTCCTTTACCTCATTCAGCGTAGACCCTACACGCAGCCCCTCGGCAGTTTGGTAGGGGCCAAAATTATTCGCAATGGAAATTTTTGTGGCAGTAGTGTAAGGCTCTTTGTTCTCCGCCCAGTAGACGGTAATTTCCTCGGCCTCATTCGGAAACACTTTCGTGGTGTGTATGGTTTGGCCGTCCACCGTCGCTGTTCCATTTTCCAGGTTATTGGCGCCAACTGCGCTGTCTAACGCCGCATAGCTGTAACTCAGTTTCACCGGTCCGATACCATCGCATGTAATGGCGTTGGGATCTACTTGGGGAACATCTGCTTCTTCCTGCTTCTGCGTCTGTTGGCAGCCTGCCACAACTAATGTCAGTAATGCAATGCTCAATAGCTTATTCATAATTTCGTAGTTAATGTTTATTTGCGTTGCTAAACTAAGGAAAGTGGAGAAGCTTTCAAAATGAGTTGGCGGTCGTTTATCGCGCGGTTCCCCCTCGGGTGAAATAGGGATAGTACCACGGATCGCGCAGGTCGCTGATGATAACGCCCTTGCTGGTAGATACATGTACAAATTTGTGGTTGTGCAGGTAGATGCCCACGTGATCAATATTTCGTCGACCGAAAGAAAAGAAAACAAGGTCACCTTCTCTCAACTGCCGCTCATACTTCCGTTTGATGTGCTCAGCCATATCTTTTGATGTCCGTGGAACCTCCATGTTATACACCTCCTGCATCACCAGTCCTACAAATGCCGAGCAGTCCAGCCCGCGGTGGTTGGTTCCTCCTGTACGGTGCGGCACACCCATCCAGTCGTCTATGAAGCGATATAGTTCGGGACGTTGCAATTCACCGGTGGGTACGCCCAATACGGAAGCGTAGCTCTCGAGCAATTGTTTCCCCGTGCGCACATTTTTTGGTGCGGATGATGCATCTGTAAGAATTGATCCTTTTGACGCATGTTTACGCGGCGTATGGGTTACGGTTTTGCCCGATGGGAGGGCATTCTTACGGGTGAGGCATCCGCTGAAGGTTATTGCCGCCAATAAGCAGCATAGTAGACCAACGCTGTGGCGATACGTGAGGTGTGAGTTCATTTTATACCGGGCTAAGGTACATATTTTGAGCAATTGCCCAAAAAGGGCTTAACCGGATGGCAAAATTTACCTAAGTTTGCAACGTGGTGGTAAAAACAGCGATATTTGTGTGCAGCAATACCCGGGTGGACATGTTACCACCGGCCAATCTACCCGAGTACGCGTTTATCGGCCGCTCCAACGTAGGTAAATCGTCGCTTATCAACGCGCTTACCGGCAACCGCCAGTTGGCCAAGATTTCGCAAACACCGGGAAAAACACAGCTCATCAATCATTTTTTGATCAATGATGCATGGTATCTGGTGGATTTGCCGGGATATGGATTTGCCAAGACGTCTAAAACCAATCGTGCCACGTGGGAGAAATTCATCCGACGGTACTTGTCCGTTCGCGAAAACCTGCAATGTGTTTTCGTGCTAATTGATAGTCGGCATGAGCCACAACAGAATGATTTGGATTTCTGCCGCTGGCTGGGCGAAAATAGTATACCGTTTTTATTGGTCTTTACCAAGGCAGACAAGCTATCGCTCGGTAAAGCAAACGCAAACGTACAGCGGTTCCACAATGCACTGCTTCAATGGTTTGAGGAAACACCTATGCATTTCCTTACCTCGTCAGAGACACGGGCGGGGTGCGAGGAGCTATTGACTGCTATCGATGAAATCAACGTGAACTTTCAATGAAAAAATATTTTTCACTGGTCCTTTTTGCCCATAGTGTTTTTGCCCTTCCTTTTGCCGTTATCGGCTTTTTTCTCGCTGTCCAAACCACAACAGCGGATTTCGATTGGTTGAAGTTATTATTGATGTTGGCATGCATGGTGTTTGCTCGTAATGCTGCGATGGCGTTTAATCGCTATTTAGACCGTGAAATCGATGCAGCGAACCCGCGTACCGCTACGCGCGATATTCCGGCAGGCCGCATCAGTGCCGGCCAAGCTTTGGGCTTCACCATTGCCAATGCTATTTTTTTCGTCGCAGCCACTTGGTTTATCAACCCTATTTGCTTTTACCTGTCCCCGGTTGCGTTGGCGGTGGTATTGGGTTACAGCTACACCAAACGGTTCACGCCGCTTTGTCATCTTATATTGGGGCTGGGACTTGGTCTAGCGCCCCTTGGCGCCTATTTGGTTGTTTCGGGCACGTTTCATATCGTACCCGTATTTTATGCCTGTGCAGTTTTATTTTGGGTCGCCGGTTTTGATATCATCTACGCCTTGCAGGATGAGTCGTTCGATCGTGAGCATCGCCTCAGCTCCATCCCCGTATGGCTCGGTAAGCACACGGCACTTCGCGTTTCGAGTGCTTTCCATGTGCTGTCGGCCATCTTCGTGATTCTTCCTATGCTGGTCATTCCACTCGGGTGGCTCTACCTTGTTGGTGTGATTTTCTACTGTGCATTACTCGTTTATCAGCACCGTATTGTCAGTCCAACAGACCTAAGTAGAGTAGACCGGGCGTTTATGACCACCAATGGCGTGGCGTCTGTCGTGTTTGCCTGTTTTTTCTTGCTGGATATCTTTTTTTGATTTTCCCTTTGCTCAGTAAATCGTTTAGAGACCGATAACGCAGGGCAGTTCATGACTGCGTTATGGGAGGCTATTTACATGAATAAATTGTTTACATGCAACCCAAATTATTGCATATAAAACAAATTTATCTAAGTTTGCAGAAATCCAACAAGATCAATGGCAAAGAATTTACTGATTGTAGAGTCACCAGCGAAAGCAAAAACAATAGAAGGGTACCTTGGTAAAGATTTTCTTGTGAAATCGAGCTATGGTCATATCCGCGATTTGGTAAAAACTGACGATGCAATCGATACAGCTAATAATTTTACGCAGCGTTATGAAGTCCCCGCTGATAAGAAGGCGGTTGTGAGTGAGTTGAAGAAATTGGCCAAATCGGCGGAAACCGTATGGCTGGCATCGGATGAGGACCGTGAGGGGGAGGCTATTTCTTGGCACCTTTATGAAACGTTGGGTCTCGATGATAAAAAAACCAAGCGCATCGTGTTTCATGAGATTACCAAGCCCGCTATCCTCCGGGCTATTGAAACCCCGCGCGGAATAGACTTTAACTTGGTCAATGCGCAGCAAGCCCGGCGGGTACTCGACCGCTTGGTGGGCTTTGAGCTTTCGCCCGTGTTGTGGAAGAAGGTAAAGCCGTCTCTTTCTGCAGGGCGTGTGCAATCCGTGGCCGTTAGGCTGATCGTAGATCGTGAGCGGGAAATCAATCGGTTTACGGCGGAGGCTGCTTTCAAAGTCGTAGCCATTTTCCATACCGATAATATCAAGGAGCTGTTCAAGGCGGAACTGCCCAAGCGGTTTACCGAAGCCGCCGATGCAGAACGCTTCCTTACCGATTGCATGGAGGCGGATTTTGTGGTCAATAGTTTGGAGACGAAACCTTCGAAACGTAATCCGGCAGCACCATTTACGACCTCCACATTGCAACAGGAAGCCAGCCGGAAACTTGGATTTTCAGTAGCGCGTACCATGTCCGTTGCCCAGCGTCTCTATGAAGCAGGGCACATCACTTATATGCGTACCGACTCGGTCAACCTGAGTGATACCGCACTTCAAGGCGCAGAGCAGGAGATCAGGTCTGCCTATGGCGATACGTACCATAAGCGCCGCCAGTACCGTACCAAGGCGGCCGGGGCACAAGAGGCCCACGAAGCGATTAGACCAACCTATTTCGACAAACATACCATCGGGGCAGACAACGCGGAGCGGCGGTTATATGAGTTGATATGGAAGCGCGCTATCGCATCGCAGATGAGTGAGGCGGAATTTGAGAAAACGACGGCCAAAATCGGCGTGTCTACACGCCAAGAAGAAATGGTGGCCAATGGTGAGGTGATGCGGTTCGATGGCTTTTTGAAAGTATATTTCGAATCGACGGACGATGAACACGAACCAAACTTCGATAGCGATACCGATAATGCATTGCTGCCACCTTTACAACGGGGACAAGGGGTGCATATGAAACAGATGTCGGCAACGGAACGTTTTTCGCGCCCGCCGGCACGCTACACGGAAGCAAGCTTGGTCAAAAAGCTGGAAGAACTGGGCATCGGTCGCCCGTCTACCTACGCGCCAACAATCTCCACCATTCAAAATCGCGGCTACGTGGTCAAAGAAAGCCGCGATGGCAAGCCGCGCGATTACCGGGTGCTGGAGTTGGAAGGCGGTTCGATATCGTCACAAACAAAAACCGAAACCACTGGCACCGAAAAATCGAAGTTATTCCCTACTGATATCGGCGCGGTGGTAAATGATTTTCTGGTTGAACACTTCAATGGGATTGTCGACTTCAATTTCACTGCCAAAGTGGAAAAAGAGTTCGACGAAATAGCCCAGGGCATGAAGGAGTGGACAGCGATGCTGCATAGTTTCTATGGACCTTTTCACCAAGAGGTGGAAACGACCACAAAGCATGCCGACCGTGCAACCAACGAACGGGAGCTGGGGGAGGAGCCGGGAACCGGCAAGCGGGTGAGCGTTCGTATTGGCCGCTTTGGTCCGATGGTGCAGATTGGGACTGCCGATGATGAGGAGAAGCCCCGCTATGCCAGCCTGCGGCCTGGCCAAATGATTGAAACCATCTCGTTTGAGGAGGCGCTTGATTTATTTAAGCTTCCCAAGAAGGTGGGCGAATTCGAAGATAAAGAGATGACTGTTGCCATTGGTCGTTTCGGTCCTTACATACGACACGATAATGCATTTTTCTCACTCCCCAAAGGGGTGGATCCACTCGATGTCACCACGGACGCAGCCATTGAAATCATTAAGGATAAACGGCAGAAAGACAAAGAGAAAATCATTAGAGTTTTTGAGGAAAACGCTGACGCGCGTATCGAAAACGGACGTTGGGGACCATTCATACGCTTCGGTAAACAGAATATTAAGATACCCAAAGGGACAGAGGTGAGCAGCATCACGTATGAAGATGTCGTCAAATGGGCTGCCGAGGATGAGAAAAAACCAAAGAAAAAAGTAAGAGGGAGGAAATGAAAAAGGATTTACCCCCGAATATCGTCGAGGATGTTTCCATCGCAGTGGTGCTGGAAGGCGAGGCGCCTTCCGGCACAACATGGAATGTATACCTAATCAATGACAAAGACGAGCCGATTAACAACGTAATGGTCAGTTCAAAAGGCTACGGGGTTAAGGACGAAAAGGAGGTTAAGACTTCTATTTTGCGGCATTTTATTGGTGATATCGATCCGCATGATTACGCTAGGATCGAGGCTATAGATGAGCAGGTGTTTGGTCTTACCAATGAATATTGGCTCAGCTACTATGTGGATGGCACCATATACGACAAGAAATATATTTTTCTCCCGGAAAGCATCATCGACGATAATCTGATTAAAATTCCAGTACTCAATAAACCCGGGGTGCTCATTGGAGGACAAAGCTGATTCCATGGCCACCGCGAATAAAATCATTGCCATTGATGGTTATTCCTCCTGCGGGAAAAGTACGTTAGCCAAGGCGTTAGCGGAAAAGCTGCATTACCTCTATATCGATAGTGGCGCAATGTATCGAGCCGTTACCCTGTATTTTATCCGCAATGCCGTGCCGGTTGCACGTGCCGAAAAGGTAGCCGCTGCGCTAGATCAAATCCATATCGATTTTCATATCGAGCCCGGAAATACGCGCATTTCGTTAAATGACAAGGACGTATCTGATGAAATCAGACAGATGTACGTGTCGGACTACGTGAGTGAGGTTAGTGCCATTAAGGCCGTCCGCGAGGCGATGGTGGCCCAGCAGCAGCGGATGGGTAGGGACAAAAACATCGTGATGGATGGCCGCGACATCGGTACAACCGTTTTTCCCGATGCGTTCCTGAAAATTTTCATGACTGCCGACCCGAAGATACGTGCCGAACGGCGCTATCTTGAATTGAAAGGTAAAGGCGATGACATCACGCTGGAAGAGGTGTTTGAAAACCTTGCGCACCGCGACTACATCGATACCACCCGGGCCGAGAGCCCACTGGTTCGTGCTGATGATGCTGTCATTTTAGACAATACTGAACTTGATGAAGCTGAACAGCTAGCGTTTGTGCTCGATCGGCTGTAGGTGTCGACTAGGACATCACTGACGACCGGGGTAGGCCGCGAGTCCCTTCTCGATACATAATAGTGATATTTTCAAGTCTTTCGTATTCAGAACATAAGCTAACCTCACCTCATTTTTACCTGCATGCGGTGTGCTGTAAAAGCCGCTCGCTGGCGCCATCATTACCGTTTGGTTCTCGTAGGTAAAATGTTCCAGCATCCACTGGCAAAACCGGTCCGCATCATCTATCGGCAGGCGGGCCAATACGTAAAATGCACCGCCCGGATGAGGGCAGTAAACGCCTTCAATCCCGTTTAAACCGTTAACCAACGCATCTCTGCGGGCCTCATATTCCCGTTTCACCGCATCAAAATAGCTTTGCGGCGTATCCACCGCTGCCTCTGCCGCAATTTGGGCCACGGCGGGCGGGCTAAGGCGGGCCTGGGCAAACTTCAATGCTACCTCCCACAATTCCTTGTTCTTCGTGATCATACAGCCTAGCCGTGCACCGCAGGCACTGTATCGTTTACTTATGGTATCCAATATCACCACATGTTGTTCCAGACCATCTAAATGCATCGGAGAGATAAATTCACGACCGTCGTAGCAAAACTCCCGGTAGGCCTCGTCTGCTAAGAGGAAAAGATCATGTTTAATACAGAGGTCGCGCAAGGCTATCAACTCCTCGCGTGAGTAAAGGTAGCCTGTCGGGTTGTTGGGGCTGCATATGGCGATAGCTCGGGTTTTCTCGGTGATAATTTCCTCAAATGCTGTGATTGGAGGTAGTGCAAACCCATTATCGATATAGGAGAGGATGGGCCTTACCACGATGCCAGCCGAGCGTGCAAAACTGTTGTAATTGGCGTAAAAGGGTTCTGGGATAATGATTTCTTCCCCGGGGTTTATACAAGCCTGCATGGCAATGGTAATGGCTTCCGATCCGCCATTGGTTACGAGGATATCGGTAGAAGTGATGTTGTATCCTAGGTTATTGTAATAGCCGCTCAACTTATCCCGATAGGAAGCCGTACCCTCGGAAGGGGTATACGCCCACACCTTGAAATCGACCCCGCGAATGGCATCCAGCATCCCTTGCGGGGTTTCGATATCGGGTTGGCCGATGTTGAGGTGGTACACCTGCTTTCCTTCGGCCTTTGCCTTATCGGCATAAGGTGTTAGTTTACGGATCGGAGAAGCCGGCATCTCGCGGGCCTTTATAGCTATTGGTGGCATATTACGGGACAATTCTCGTGCAATATTACGGATTTGATTTAACAAGCCCAATAAAAAAACCGCTGGAAACAGCGGTTTTTTTATTTCGTAAACGTGTTGTTTACTAGCTAGTTACTTCTCCTTTGATGTACAAGGTTTTCACCGGCGTCTTCGTGTTGGAACGCACGGTAAAGTTTTTTGTAAAGGGATGCTTGGCCGCAGCGTTGTAGGTAACGGATATCTTGCCTTTTTCGCCCGGTTTGACGGGAGTTTTTGTAAACTCAGCGACAGAACAGCCACATGACGGTTTTACTTCACTGATAATGATGGGTTCCGTGCCCACGTTTTCAAAAGTAAATACATGAGTTACGGGCGTCCCTTGCGGGATTTTACCGAAATCGTGGGTTTCTTTATCAAACTTAAACTCCGCTTTGCTGTTTTGTTGTGCCAAAGCAGTGGTGCAAACAAAAGCAACCAATGCAACGCATATTGTAGCGATTTTTTTCATCATTGTTTTTCTTTTAGTTTTTGTTCTAGTATATGAGCCATCGCAGTATCGGCGATAAGCAAATCTACTATTTTAAGATGAAAGGGTCAAAAAATGTTCCAAAAAACTATTCTCGTCCAAAATTACCGCAGTCCTGCGATCGACGTGCCCTTTACGGAATATTCAGGTATTTATGCGTTTGCAGGGAGATTTCCCACTTGGGATGCTGCATCACGTAGTCAACGATAAGCGGGGTCATTTCCTGGGCTTTCGACCATTCGGGCTGCAGGTAAAGTTTGCAGGTGGCAGGCACAAGGGCGGCATGTTGCTCGGCCCACGCGAAATCGCTCTTGTTGAACACGATGACTTTCAGTTCACCGGCTGCCGCAATCACATCGGGTAGGGGCGATTTGAATTTCTTCGGCGAGAGGCAAATCCAATCCCAAGAGCCGCTTAACGGATAAGCGCCGGAGGTTTCCATAAACGTCTGGATGCCCGCTTCCTGTAGGCCATGGGTTAAATAATCGAGGTTATATAGTAGCGGTTCACCTCCGGTTACCACCACCGCTTTGGAGGGGTGTTGTTTGGCTTGTTCGATGATGGTGTCTGCTGATGTAAGGGGATGAAGCTCGGCATCCCAGCTTTCTTTTACATCACACCAGTGGCAACCCACATCGCATCCGCCAAGGCGGATAAAATAGGCCGCTTTGCCTGTGTGATACCCTTCACCCTGAATGGTGTAGAATTGCTCCATCAGTGGAAGTAATGTGCCGTCTTCGGGAACCTGGTGTGCCATATCTTGTTACGAGGGCCCAAAGATAAGGAATTTTAGATAGGGCCGTGTTTCACTTTTTTGTTTTACGTTGTAGCGTTTGGATCGTTGTGTCCGTTATCGTTAAAAATACCATTTTAGGTTCCTAAAAACTTGAGTTGATTATGAAAAGAAAATCAAACCATGGTCGTTCGTCTAGTCGTTGGATGGGCGTGCTGTTGGCTGTCGTAGCGCTTTTTTCTTCGTGCCGCGATCAGGTAGAACGCACCGTTACCTACCATACGCAGGTACCGGTTTACATGGAGGTCGATGCGTTCCGGCGCATGGATGTGGGTGTCAAACCACCGAAAAGCGTTTCCGAAACCGGCAAGATCTACGTGTATGGCGATTACCTGTTCATCAACGAACCGCAGAAAGGCATCCACATCGTGGACAACCGCAATCCATCGGATCCGAAAAACATCAATTTCATCAGTGTGCCAGGCAACGTGGATATGGCGGTGAACAGCAACATTCTGTATGCCGATAGCTACATCGACCTTCTGGCCTTCGACATCAGTAACATCCGCAATGTGAAATTAGTGGAACGGGTAGAAGACGTGTTTCCCCATATGTTCTTTGATATGCAGCGTGAAATGTTCATAACCTACAAAGATACGATCATCACCACCGTCACCACCGAAGAAGGAAGGAGGTGGAGAGGGGGCGTGGTATGGAATAATGAAGTGGCCTTCGCGTCGGGCGACTTCTCGGCCCCGAGTTACGGGCAGGGTGGCTCGATGGCCCGGTTTACGCTGATGGGTGGGCACCTGTATGCGGTAGATGAGCAGTCGCTGCGGCTGTTTGACGTACATCAAGCCAATAAGCCGGAGTTTGTCAAAGATATTCCGTTGGGGTGGGGCATCGAAACCATATTCCCCTATAAACAGAAGCTTTTCATCGGATCGATGACCGGCATGCACATCTACGACGCGAGCACGCCCTCGGCGCCCGAACCGATGGCCGTATATCAACATGTGATGGCCTGCGACCCTGTGGTGGTGAATGACGATTATGCGTTCGTAACCCTGCGTTCGGGCACCACGTGCCGCATGAGCGAAAACGCGCTGCATGTGCTGGATATTAAAGACCTTTACCACCCCAAATTGCTCAAATCGTACCCGATGGACAACCCACATGGGTTGGGTCTGCGGGAAAACCACCTGTATATCTGCGAAGGCGATTTCGGACTGAAAAGCTTTGACGCGACCGACGTGATGCATATCGGTGAAAGTCTGCTTGAACACCATAAAGGGAAAGGTGCCATCGACCTCATACCGGCACCGAAATCGCTGATTGTAACCGGCCCCGCCGGTGTATGCCAATATGATTACAGCAACCCGGCAAAACTCCGCTTGCTCAGCTGTATCAGCACGAAATAGTTAAGTATGCGATGGAAGCATAATATACTCACCGCCGTGGTAATGGGCATTACGGCGATAGCAACGCCCCTGCGGGGGCAGACGGTTACCTACACGAACGAGACGGAGATCGGCATCATGTGGTCGCGGGCGAATTTTTTCTCGCCTGTAGCCGCTACCGTGCAGACTTTCCATGGCGTACAGTTCGACGGCGTACTCAGCATGGGGCTTGCTGCTGGCCTAGATGAGTATTTCGGTCTGCATGTGGTACCGATAGCCGTAGGCGGCCGGGCCGTGCTACCCCGCACGAAGGTATCACCCCACATTGGGGTAGACATAGGGTATGGGTTTACCTGGCTTGAGAAAAAGACCGCCAGTGAGTGGCATGAAGGTGGCATGGTATTCCATCCGGCCATTGGCGTGCGTTGGAAGGCTGGTGGGAGAGACCGCTATTTGGTCAACATCGGCTATAAAAGACAGGCAGTAGCCGAACATACGGCTACCGCTGCGTGGGGCATCGACTCTTTCCATACCGCGCGGTACGCGCTTAATCGGATGACGGTACGGTTTGGGATAATATTCTAGATTTCTTTTTTACCTTTGCAACCGAACTAACAATCACACTTGTATTGTGGTTTATTGGATTTTTTTATTTTAACACGAAATCATACTTGTAAATGATAAAAATCACTCTACCGGACGGTTCCGTACGGCCATATGCGCCGGGAACGTCGGCGATGGAAATCGCCCGATCCATTTCAGAAGGTTTGGCCCGCAATGTATTGGCTGCCGAGGTAAACGGCGAGGTTTGGGACGCATCGCGCCCCATTGAACACGACGCTACGGTACGCTTGCTCACCTGGAACGACAAGGAAGGGAAATCTACATTCTGGCACTCGTCGGCGCATTTAATGGCCGAGGCATTGGAGGCGTTATATCCGGGTATCAAGTTTGGTATCGGCCCGGCCATTGAAACAGGATTTTACTACGATGTCGATTTCGGCGACCGTGAATTCTCGTCCGATGATTTCAAGCAAATTGAAGACAAGATTGTGGAATTGGCACGCACCAAAGCCGCCTATGTGCGTAAACCCGTAAGCAAAGCCGAGGCGGTGGAATATTTCACGGATAAAGGCGATGAGTACAAGCTGGACCTCATCAAGGATTTGCCGGACGGCACGATCACGTTCTACACGCAGGGCAATTTTACCGACTTGTGCCGCGGTCCGCACATCCCGAATACGGGTTTTATAAAGGCCGTGAAGCTTACCAACGTTGCGGGCGCCTATTGGCGGGGCGATGAAAACCGCAAACAGCTGACCCGCATCTACGGCGTAACGTTTCCGAAAGCCGGAGAATTGGCCGACTACCTGCACATGATCGAGGAAGCTAAAAAACGTGACCACCGCAAGTTGGGGCGGGAGCTGGAGTTATTTGCTTTTTCGGAGAAAGTAGGTATGGGGTTACCGCTGTGGTTGCCCAAAGGAGCGCGCCTGCGCCAGAAATTAATCGATTTCCTGCAGCGGGCGCAGGTCAAGGCGGGCTATGAGCCGGTGGTGACGCCACATATTGGCCATAAAAATCTGTATGTTACTTCGGGGCATTACGAAAAATATGGAGCGGATTCATTCCAGCCCATCCACACCCCACAGGAAGGAGAGGAGTTCTTGCTGAAGCCGATGAACTGTCCGCATCATTGCGAAATCTACAAAACGAAACCACGATCGTATAAAGATCTGCCCATCCGTTATGCTGAGTTCGGCACCGTGTACCGGTACGAACAGAGTGGTGAGTTACATGGTTTGACGCGCGTTCGCGGGTTTACACAAGATGATGCCCATTTGTTCTGTCGGCCCGATCAAGTGAAAGATGAGTTCAAGAAGGTTATTGATTTGGTACTCTACGTTTTCAGTGCGTTAGGTTTCGAAGATTATACCGCGCAGATCTCACTCCGAGATCCAGAGAATAAAGGAAAATACATCGGGACGGACGAAAATTGGGATCGTGCGGAGCAAGATATCATCGAAGCAGCGAACGAGAAAGGCTTGAACACGGTGGTAGAGTACGGTGAGGCCGCCTTTTATGGTCCGAAGCTCGACTTTATGGTGAAGGACGCGTTGGGACGGAAATGGCAGCTCGGGACCATTCAGGTAGACTACAATTTACCCGAGCGGTTTGAACTGGAATATACGGGTAGTGACAATGTGAAGCACCGGCCGGTAATGATACACCGCGCCCCGTTCGGTTCGCTTGAGCGCTTTGTGGCGGTCTTGATTGAACATTGTGCGGGTCAGTTTCCATTATGGTTGTCGCCCGAGCAATTCATCATTCTTCCGGTATCGGAGAAATACGAAGAATATGCGAAAAAACTTTTAGAATCGCTCAATAATTCCGATATTCGCGGCCTACTGGACTTGCGTGACGAGAAGGTCGGCCGCAAAATCAGGGACGCAGAATTGAAGAAAATCCCCTACATGCTTATTGTGGGTGAGAAGGAAGAGGCGGATGGTACCGTTTCTGTCAGGAAACATGGTACCGGCGATTTGGGGACAATGAGCGTAAAGTCATTCAGTGAGCAGTTAATAAAAGAGATAACCGTTTAATTAGTTGAACATTTGGCATTAAAAAGACCAGGATTCAGAGGCCCGAGGCCACCATTCAGAAAGAAGGAACCGGAGCATCGTATCAATGAACACATCAGGGTACCCGAGGTACGATTGGTAGGCGACAATATCGAACAGGGGATATACCCCACACGTAAGGCATTGGAGTTTGCCGATGAATTGGAACTGGATTTGGTGGAGATATCACCCAAAGCGATTCCACCTGTCTGCCGGATTATAGACTACAGCAAGTTTATCTACGAGCAGAAGAAAAAGCAAAAGGAGATCAAGTCTAACGCCAAGCAAACGGTCATCAAAGAAATCCGATTTGGTCCCAATACGAACGACCATGATTTTGAATTCAAGCTCAAACATGCCATTAAGTTTTTAGAGGCCGGAGAAAAGGTCCGCGCGTACGTGCATTTCAAGGGTCGGGCCATTGTATATAAGGAACAGGGCGAAATCCTGTTGTTGCGTTTTGCCCAGGCTTTGGAAGATTATGGCAAGGTAGAGTTGTTGCCAAAATTGGAGGGTAAGCGCATGTTCCTTACGGTAGCGCCTAAGACGGCCGCAAAAAAATAAATACTAACAAGTCGATATAAAAATTAGTAATCATGCCAAAAGTGAAAACCAATTCCAGTGCGAAGAAGCGTTTCAAGCTTACTGGAACAGGTAAAATTGCCCGGAAGCATGCTTTCAAGAGTCACATCCTGACCAAGAAAAGCACCAAACAGAAGCGCAATCTGACGCAGACCGGTCTCGTGTCTGAAGCCGATATGGGCAACGTGAAGCGTATGCTCGTTATCGGGAAGTAGTACTTAGTACATAGTAGTTAGTAATTAATAACCAGGTAATGGGTTGTAAGACCGTTGCGAAACACGGCGCCTGCTACCAAAAAAAGTAAAAATTATGCCACGTTCGGTTAACGCAGTAGCGTCGAGAAGAAGACGCAGAAAGATCCTCAAAATGGCCAAAGGCTATTATGGATCGCGCAGCAAGGTTTATACCGTTGCTAAGAATACAGTAGAAAAGGGATTGTTGTACGCGTATCGCGACCGCAAGACCAAAAAACGAGAATTTAGGGCGTTGTGGATACAACGTATCAATGCCGGTGCCCGCGAGCATGGGGTTTCCTACTCGCAATTGATAGGTAAGTTGAATGCCAAAAACATCGGGTTGAACCGTAAGGTGCTTGCCGATTTGGCAATGAACAACCCGGAGGCTTTCAAAGCCGTTATTGATGCAGTAAAATAACGTTTTAAGAACCGATATCGATTTTGTTAGTAAAAAAGGGAGGCCAATCGGCTTCCCTTTTTTCATGTGGCTTAACCATTTGCTGTTAACCGGACCAATAGATCCACTAAACGGTTTGCGTATCCATATTCATTGTCATACCAACCGACAACCTTTACCAGTCCTCCTACAACCGAAGTCAATTGTGCATCAAACACACATGAGTATGGGTTGTTGATGATATCTACCGATACGATGGGATCTTCTGTGTATTGCAAAATATGCTCTAGGTCTCCGGCGGCGGCAGCTTTAAAAGTGGCGTTGATTTCTTCGACTGTCGGCTGCTTCCTTAAGGTACACGTGAAATCGGTGAGCGACCCGTTCAGCACCGGCACCCGGATACCCGCACCACCCAGTTTACCTTCCAAATGCGGAAAAACGTTGGTGATGGCCTTGGCGGCGCCTGTGGAGGTGGGTATGATGGATGCCGAAGCCGCCCGTGCCCGCCGTAGATCACGGTGCGGTCGGTCGTGTAAGCTTTGGTCGCCCGTCATGCTGTGTATGGTCGTGATATACCCGTCCACGATTCCCCAATGGTCGTCCAAAACCTTCACTAAGGGAGCTAGGTTGTTGGTGGTACACGATGCATTTGAGAAAATTGGTGTATGAAGGTCGATCTGATCGTCGTTTACGCCTAAGACTACCGTAGGGATTTCCTTATCGGCCGATGGGGCCGAGATAATGACCTGCTTGGCGCCGGCATCGAGGTGTTGAACGGCGTGATGTTTCGTCGTGAACTTTCCGGTCGATTCGATGACGACGTCTATAGCCAATGACGCCCACGGCAATTGGGCTGGCACTTGTTCACGCACAATCCAGATAGGAGGATACCCATCGATTATCAATCGATCGCCATCAGCCACCACCTCGCCAGGATAAGGGCCATGTACCGAGTCGTATTTAAACAGATGGGCCAAGGTGGGTACATCGGTGATATCATTGATGGCCGTGACGGCAAAATCACCTTGCTTACGGAGTAGGATGTTCCGTAGGGTATTGCGGCCAATGCGGCCAAATCCATTAATGGCAACGTTCAGCATGTTCAATTATGTTATACGGTCTTGTTGTGACCAAAGTTACGTATTTCGTTTGTGCGCGCGGAAACAAATTGCAGGGCTCGGGGTTTTGATAGTATGAAGAAGGAAGAAAAATTCGAACCCCAAGATTCAACCCGCCATCGCAATGAAGATGAGCAGGCGGTAACCCGAAAAACGGCTCATGGACATATACCAAAAAGTCCAAAAACCACGAATCCAGCAACAAAACGAAAATTCAGTGAGCACCCTCCCACAAAACACAATTCAAAAACGTAGCCAGTAGCAACCGTACGATTAACGAATGGGCTATTTGTTGATGGCCGCTACGATTTCGTTAACATCGCGCTCACCATTCCAAAATTCTTTCAATTCACCGCCCGCGCCGTAAACGTATGTAGCGGGGTATTGCGATGGAAGGTGGAACTTATTGATAAAATCTGCTCCTCGGTCGTAAAGCACTTCCACGTTTTCCTTGCCGACCAATGGCTTTGCCCAAGTATCCAGAAATGAGGCCATCAAGGCGGGGTCGTTCATTGATACAAAGTAGAAGTTGGCATCTTTCACTTGGTCGTAATGTTTACCAATGTCGTTAGCCTCCTGCTGGCAATGGCTGCATGTGGGATCAAACAACACAAAAACGATATTTCCAGTTTTAGCCAAATCGTCTTTCGTGAACCGGATGCCGCTTTTTAGGATATAGAATGTAAAGTCGGGTATCGATACCGCTGGTTCGGCTGTGGGGGTCGGTGGTTGGGGCTGATGGCTCGAAGATGCTGTTGCGTGAGCCTGCTCCGAAGAGGTGGCCGGAGGGACTTCTTGGTCGGAATGCCTCGTTGTTCCACGGTTATTGCACGCCAGGGCTACTGTGATGAAAGCGGCGGCAGCAAGCTTTGAAAGAAGATTTATTCGTGTTGTCATGAATACAAAGGTAAAGCTTTATGGTTATAGTTTACGCACCAAAAGCTGGCAGGTGTAACTGTCTTTCAGTTCCATGATGATTTCCTTTTCCACCAGTACACGGTCGATCGTTTGCTGGTTGTAGTACCGTATTGTGATAAGTTCCAGTCCACTTTGGTGTTGAACATCGTATCGCGCTTGGAGATCGGTGAGCAAGGCAGCAACGTTGCTTCCGGTATCGTCGATACTTACTGAGAAGTTAACGGCGCTGTTGTGCATCATGTTAACCTTGATTTTATGCGCGTGGAAACGACTGAAGATATCACTGAGGTTATCTTCAACGATAAATGAAAAATCTCTGGGTAGTATGGAAATCAGCACTTGGTTTACCTTGAAAATAAACGAGGGTACCGGCAGCGACTCCTTGGTACGTTTAATTTGCGTGCCACCATTATCGATATCGACAAATGACTTTACGAAGAGTGGAATGTTCTTATTCTGTAGCGGTTTTATGGTTTTTGGGTGGATAACAGTGGCACCGTAATAAGTCAATTCAATGGCGTCCAAATACGATAGCTCTGTAATAAGCTCCGTTTGGTCAAACCATTTTGGGTCGGCATTTAGTACTCCGGGCACATCTTTCCAGATGGTTAGGCTTTCTGCATCGAGGCAGGCGGCGAAAATGGCCGCCGAGTAATCCGACCCTTCTCGACCCAATGTGGTGGTGAAATTTTCAGTGGTGGAGCCGATGAAGCCCTGTGTGACCACGAGTTGACTTTCGAGTAACTCGGGTAACCGCTCTTGTATGCGAACAGCGGTGTTCTTCCAGTCCACGCGGCCTTCGCGGTGTGTATTATCGGTAAGAATAAAATCCCGGGCATCTATCCATCGGCTTTTCAGTCCGATGGCATTCAGATAGTGGCCTATAATAGTCGTGGAAGCCAACTCACCCACGGCAACGATTTGGTCGTACAAGTAGTCATATGGATCCATTGCAGGTTCTTCCAATATCCATTCGATTTCCACAAAGCGATTGGCTACCTCGTTGTGTACCGGGTGGGCGCTGTCGGGAAAGAGTTGCGTAGTAATCCCGCGGTGGTACTCTTTGGCTGCGTCGAGCAGGTCAGCTGCGGGGGCTATGCCATCCATGTACCGCTGTACCAGTTCCTCCAGCAGGTTGGTCGTCTTACCCATGGCAGATACGACAATGAGCAACGCATTATCACGATGCGTTGTGACAATACGACCTAGGTTCGCTACACCTTCGGCGTCTTTGACAGACGCACCGCCAAATTTGAATACTTGCATTAAGGTTCGATTGGGGTGTTCAATTCAGCGATGATCCGTTTGGACCGATCCGTCAAAAGCCGTTCGATATCGGTGTAGGGGATACGGAGCTCGGTCTCGCCGTAGACGTATGGTTTTATCTCATAAATCGTGTATAAGAACAACATGCTGTCGGGTTCGAGGGCAAAATTATCCGGCAGGCTAAATTGACCGTCATCGAAAAAGTAAGCATCTTCGAGCGGTTGATCAAGGCCAAGATTTTCCTGGGTACGGAAATAGCGTTCTCCTACGGCCGTCAATTCATTCTGGAACGACGGCGTCACGATATCATCCAGTGTGAGCCACTCGTTGGCCTGCAAGTCATAGTGCTTGAAGAGGGTTGCATAGTTGCCATGGGCGCCACCGGTATACGACGAGGCATGAATGGCGAGTGCCAGATATGAAGGCGTATTGCTATACACTTTGGCATGCGACTCCGATGTCCATACACGCGGAAAAGGGTCTGAAGCGTAAAAGCGGTCGAATTCGCCAATAAATGTACTTGCTGCTTCTTCTACTGTGGTAGTATCACTGCCTAACAAGGCTGTTCGAACAAACCTGTTGGCAGCAGAGTCATGGAACACGGGATACGACGCAGCATAAAAAGTTGTATCGGTGGTTTCGCTTGTCTTTATGAGGTTTTTACTGTATTTGATATAATCCTCGTACGTATAGGTCAGCGTATCGATTTCAATGCCACGATTTGCCTTGTCCTGTTTGCGCGCATTGGGCTGGCATGCGGTGAATGCAAGACCAATAAGTATGCTACATGCGGTGAGCCTCTTAATTTCCATTGCTTGTTATTTTTTTGACTGATCACTTTCACGACCAGCGATTGATACATTTATCCACTCACCGTCAAAAGTCGCTCCATATTTCTTGTAAAATTGGATGGCTGGTTCATTCCATTCCAATACTTGCCAAGCCATCCCGCTATAACCGTGTTGGATCATTGTTTTACCGTAGCATCACTTGTTGTCTCCGTCCATTACCTGCTGCCGAAAATGGTACTTCCCAGCCGAACCATGGTGCAACCCTGTTCGATTGCTAGTTTGTAATCGGTAGACATTCCCATAGATAAGGTGTCAAAATGGTCTGCTTGTCTGAAAAAACTGACCTTAACACCGTCAAACAGAGACTTTAATTCGTCAAATTCCGCTTTGACCTCCCGTTCATTGGGGGTATTGGTAGCAATCCCCATCAGTCCCCGAATGCGTACGTGCTTCAACGCGATAAACTCTTCAGACCGCAACAGCTCAACCAATTCCGCGTGGTCAAGCCCGAACTTGGTTTCTTCCTCGGCGATATGTACCTGTAGCAGACAGTCCACGACGCGGTCGCTTTTCGCCGCCTGCTTATCTATTTCTTTCAGGAGCTTCAGGCTATCTACGGAATGGATAAGCGCAACGAATGGGGCGATGTATTTTACCTTGTTGCGCTGTAGGTGGCCAATGAGGTGCCATTGGATATCTTTGGGTAACACCTCATATTTACTTAGGAGCTCCTGAACGATGTTCTCTCCGAAAATCCGTTGACCGGCGTCATACGCCTCTTGAACCGCCTCAACCGGTTTGGTTTTGGAGACGGCAACCAACGTGACATTCAAACGGGTCAACTCGTCGTTGATGGTTTTAATCTGATCGGCTATATCCATATATCCACTACTGCATTTGTGTGATGATGAACAATTGCATATAAAAAGCAATTTGTCTAAGTTTGCACAAAACTACGAAACCTGCGGGTATCCATCAAGGGCGGAGCACCGGAATTGGCGGATAGGCGATAAAGGCGTAGCGATAGATGAGGCAAGGTAAATACATGCGTCTGATAATCATTTTATTATCGGTATTAATTTTCAGTAGTGCTTGCGGTGACCAATTGCCCGAAGGGGTGGTGCCGCAACCGCAGATGGAGGCTATGTTGTTGGATATGCATGTGGCCGATGGTCAACTGGCATCCATGATGGCCGATTCGGCAAGGGTGTACCGTAATGCTTATTATGAGGCGATTTTCAATCGCTATGCGATTGATTCCACGACATTTGAGCGGAGCATCAAATTCTATTCGTCGCGGCCAGCGATCATGAAGGTGCTTTACATCGGCATCGAAAAGCGGTTGGAAGCATACAATACTGCCGAGCAAAAAGCGATAGAAGAAAAATACAGTGCCCAACGAAGAGCCGACTCCATCATAACAGCTCGACGCACAGATAGTCTACAGAAGGTAGCGCGCGATTCGTTGGATTTTAAACGTAAGCGTTATCTTCTATACCAAGATGGCCCGGACAGCCTCCAATATGGCCAACCCGTACCGGTAACTTATACATTGCTACGCGAACGTATGATGGAGGCTCTTGGCCTACCGGCCATCAATTCACTGGAAGACCGCCCAAATGCAATGCCTGCCAAGCCGGTGGCTCCGCCACCCGCACAGGCACCAGGAGTGGACGAGCGTACCCAGCCTGCGCTGAAGCCCATTAAAAAAATCAAGTGACGATGACTTTTCCGGACAATGCCCTAGAGAAACTTGGCTTTGTTGAAATCAAAGCGTTGATTGCCGACAAATGTCTCAGTGACATGGGAAAAGAACTCGTATACCGGATTCAGCCACAGATCCGCTTTGATCAGGTTAACCGGTTCCTTCGCCAGACGGTTGAATTCAAGGAGCTGCTAGCCAATGACACACCACTACCGGTAGATCACCTGTATCCGATCAGGCCTTTGGTAGAAAAAGCGCGTGTAGAAGGTGCTTTCCTCGCCGAGGAAGATTTTTTCCAGCTCATGCTTTCTTTACGTACTGTATTTGCGATTATCCGCTTTTTCAATGAACGGAGTAGTCAATACCCCAACCTCGAAGCGCTATTCGAACACCTGCCAATAGAAAAGGATATCCTGGTATCCATTGATCGGGTAATCGACGCCAAGGGAAAGGTAAAATCTCATGCATCGCCCGCGTTGGCCAGTATGCTGACCGATATTGCCAAAGCCGAACAGGAAGCCCGGAAACGTATCGACCACGTATTCCGGGCAGCACAACAGCAAGGGTGGACCGCCGATGGAAATCTGACCGTGCGTGATGGCCGGTTATGTATTCCGGTACTTGCCGAAAACAAACGCAAAGTGAAGGGGTGGATACACGACGAATCGGCCACGGGACAAACCGCTTATATCGAACCAGAAGAGGTGTTTCATCTCCACAATAAGGTGCGCGACCTCGAGTTTGAGGTGCGGCGGGAAATCGTACGCATCCTTACCGCTCTTACCGACGAGCTCAGGCCACATGTGCCCTTGCTGATCGATTACCATAGGCTCCTCGCCAAGGTAGACTTTGTACGGGCGAAGGCTAGTTTTGCCCTCGAAATCGATGCCTATATGCCAGAGCTGGTTGCTGATGCATCCATCTCGCTTGTTCATGCACGGCATCCCTTATTATCCCGGAACTTCAAGGGTACGCAACAGACAGTCGTGCCGTTGAATGTCACCATTAGCGACGGCCAACGGATCGTGGTGGTTTCGGGGCCGAATGCAGGTGGCAAGTCGGTTTGTATGAAAACGATCGGACTCTTGCAACTGATGGTTCAGGCGGGTTTGCTTATCCCCGCCGATCCTACATCACAGGTTGGTATATTCCGGCAGGTATTCGCCGATATCGGCGATGACCAGTCCATCGAAAGCGATCTTAGTACCTATAGTGCCCACCTCAGCAAAATGAGGTATTTTTCGGAGCACGCTAACGCCAAGACTTTAGTGCTTATCGACGAATTTGGTACGGGTACGGACCCACTTTTCGGTGGTCCTATTGCGGAAGCAGTGTTAGAAGCGCTCAACAGTAAACAGGTACGTGGAGTGATAACCACCCACTATTCCAATTTAAAGGTGTTTGCTAGCCATACGGAAGGGGTCGAAAACGCATCGATGCTTTTCGACAATGTGGCTATGCGTCCCCTCTATATTTTGCAAACCGGTAAGCCGGGCAGCTCGTACGCGTTTGAGATTGCTGAAAAGATTGGTTTGGGCAAGCATATCCTGCATGCGGCCAAACAAAAAATCGGAAAACAGCAGAAACGGGTGGATACGCTGTTGGTGGATTTGGAACGCGACAAGAAAGAAGTCTATGACGCGAAAGTTTCCTTAAGCCGAAAAGAGGAGCAACTCGCCCGACTGAAGGCTGAAAACGACACATTGCAGACATACTTGGAGGAAAACAAAAAAACCATCATCAACAAAGCGAAAGAAGAAGCTCGCGCGATTATCCAAAACGCAAATAAATTGGTAGAAAACACCATTTCGGGTATCCGCGAAAGCCAGGCCGATAAGGCCAAGACCAAGACTCTTCGCAAAGAACTCGACCGGGAATTGGAAAAAAATGCGCCGTCGACGACGAAATCGGCCGGTGGGGCAAAACAAAAACCGGAAGAAACGGTTGCCATACAAGTGGGCGATTGGGTCAAGATACTCGGCACAGGAAACGAGGCCGAGGTCATCAGTATCGCCAAGAATAACCTGGTGTTGGCCATGGGTGAACTCCGTACCGTACAAAAAAGAAGTCATGTCGTTCTCATCGATAAGAAAAAACCCAAAGCCGGGGGGCAAGGCTCGCGTCATACCAAACTGGCAGATAACGCCCTGAACTTCAGTCCGGAGGTAGACGTCCGTGGCATGCGTACGGAGGCGGCGCTTGCCGAAATTGAGAAGTACCTGGATAGGGCACTTATGATGGGTTTTCCCAGCCTGAAGATTATCCATGGAAAAGGAGATGGTATTTTGCGTAAATTTATCCGAGCGTACTTGCAGAAGTATGGCGAAGTTACCCGCATGGAAGATGAACACCAAGACCGGGGCGGAGAGGGGATTACATATGCTTATTTGGATTGATTGACTGATGGAATTTTTACCTGAAAATAACGATTTGGTGGGCATTGGGGTCTCCTTGCTGGCATGTAGTCTGGTAGGACTGGAGCGCGAGTATAAAAATAAGTCGGCCGGTTTCCGTACCATCGTACTGATTGGCCTTGGCGCAACCGCGTTTACCATTGCTTCCCGCTTTGGGGTAGGCAGCGACGACCGGATTGCGGCGAATATCATTACCGGTATCGGCTTTATCGGTGCCGGGGTCATCTTCAAGGACAAGTTTTCGGTGATGGGCCTTACCACGGCCGCCGTCATCTGGGTGGTTGCAGGCATCGGGATGTCGGCCGGGATGGGATATTATGGCTTGGCGCTCTCCCTTTCCGTGATTACGGTTATCATCCTCTCGGTATTCAATAAAGTAGAGAGTGCCATGGAGCGGCTGTTTCTTACGCGTACCATTTCGGTGGGGTTTGGCGATATGGATACGGGCAACCTAGAAAGACTGAAACGGGTGATGGACGAACACCACATCAAATATACCCGTAAAACAGTGGCGAAACGCGACGGTAAACTGTCGGTGGTTTTTGAATTGTTAGCCGACCGCAAATACCTACAGCAATTCAATAACGCGATGATGGAACTCCCGTACGTGGAAGAATTTTATTACAATTCATAAAAAAACCGTCCCAACACCTACGGTTGGAACGGTTCGTTTTGTATTTGCTATTCAACCAGCTGCTAAAAGCTGTAGGTCAGTCCGGCATTCCAAGTGGTGCCTAGACCGTAGAAATAACCGAATGCATCTTTCCTTCCGATGTACTCCTGGTTAAACAGGTTCTTAACGTTACCCCTGAATTTAAGCTGTTGTACACCGATATGAAACGTATAGCTCACACCCGCGTCGACGATGCCGAAAGATTTCAGTTTTTCAGATTGATAGACGGTACCTTCTAGTGCAGACTCCACCACATCTTCTGTATCCACGTTGCCATATAGATTGTCGTAGAAGTTGAAGTCTACATCAACCGATAGGTCGTTTAAGATAGCATAGCGGGTACCCAAGCCAAAAGAGGCCTGAGCGGCGTTGCCCACCTTCACACCCGATAAGTCCAAATTACCCGTTTCTACGATTTGCGACGATTCCTCGTCACGTATCCGGTAAGGGGAGTCGTCGTCATATTGCCAATCGCCGATAGAGCCATAACCGCGTAGCATCCACTGCGGGGTGATATTCGTCTGGAAATCAACTTCCAACCCTTTATGAAGTTGGGTTACGCCGGTAAGCAAGTACGTGCCGTCTTCTTGGTCCGGGCCGTACGAACCGCCGTATGCCAGGAAACGGTTGGCCCAAGAGGTGTAATAGCCATTTAGGTTGGCCGTAAAGTTCGTTCCGGTGAAGCGGTAACCACCCTCTATACCGAAAATTTCTTCGTTGTCAACAACGGGTTCATAAAAATCGACGGTGTTTTGAATAAAGATGTTATCCAGGAATGGTTGACGTGAATATTGGCCGATATTGGTGAAAATAGTGTGTGCCTCATCGAAGCTATACGATGCCCCGCCCTTAATGTTGTACCCGAGCTTGTTGTGGGTGTCCGATTTTGCTTCGCCGCCCGCGTAGTTCCAGCGGTCGTATTTGATATACGACTGGTGTGAGAATGAGCCTTGAACGAACGCAGTAAAGCCGTTGGCACTGTACTCGGCCTGCCCGAAAATGCCTTGGTAATTAATGTCTTCGGAATTGTCATAGCCCACGCGTTGATCTTCGGGCGCGTAATTGAATAATGCTGCCCAAGGTTTAGCCTTATAGGTCTCCGTAATTTCAAATTCACCGCGTGCGGTATTGCTTTCGATGCGGCTGTTTAACCCGAGTTTGTTGATTAGCTGACGGAAATGGTCACCATGATAAAAGCGCAGATCAGCACCTACATTGAATGTCAGGCCGAGATCCGTTTCATGCGTTAAATTCGTAACCATACCATACCAAAAGTGGTTATTCATCGATGCTCGGAGGAGGGTTCCGTTAAAACCTTGGCTCACCCCATTGGGGATTGTCGCGTTGTACGCCGCTATATTATCCCACATCAGCTGACCGTTTTGACCGTATGCGGGTCCGAATAAATCCGCGTTCAATCGGTTTTGGCCGTTGCCCAGGCTGCCTGTACCACCGCCTCTGCCCATGGATGCATACAATACCGTGGATAGAGCGGACTGGTCGTTGATCTCGAAGTCCCAGTTCAGGTTAGCTACCGGCTTGTGGTAGAAGTTACTCACCAGCGAAAGGCCTTCGCCATTGTAATACCCATAATTGTGGTTCCCCTTGATTCCTGTAAGATCATATCCCGGTGTATTGATCTCGCCGGCGTATCCACCGGCCACGTTGCCCGGTGAATCATTCCAGTAGCTGGTTTCCATGTCCTTTGAATAGTTCTGGCCATGCACCTGGGGTGCACCGAACACCATGAAGTTAAAGCTATGGCGATCATTAGGCCGGTAGCCTACCGAGAAGAAGTAACTTTGGCCTTCGCCCTGGGTGCCTACCGCATATTTCCCGTCAGCTCGCCAATAATCCACCATCATCGAGAATCCCCATTTATTCTGGAGGCCGGTGTTATAACTCACTGTCCCCTTCAGGTAACCGTAGTTGCCCGACAGGAAGCGTATGAACCCACCTTTTTGCATGTCGGTTGCCTTGGTAACGATGTTTACCGTGCCGCCTACGGATGAGATGGCCAGTTTGGATGAGCCCAAGCCCCGTTGAACCTGGATGGCGTTGGCCACATCGGCAATGGAGCTCCAATTGGACCAATACATGTTGCCATCTTCCATGCCGTTGATTGGCTGGCCGTTGAGGAGGTAAGCCGTATTCGACTGGTCGAAACCACGGAGCCACATCTGGCCATCACCGAATCCACTGGCTTGATTGGCCACGAATACCGATGGCGTGTTCTTTATGATTTCCGGAAATTCCACGTTTCCAATACCTTTATCCTGTATTTCGGCTCGGGATACCGTGGATACCGCTATCGGGGTTTTCCGGTCCTCGGCAATATCAATGAGGCCCCGGCCAACAACCACCACTTCGTCGAGCGATTGCGAGTCGGAAACCGTGAGAATGATGGTCCCCAAATCCGTTTGGGAGGAGAAGGGAATCGTTTTGCTGGTAAAACCAAGAATCCGGATAATAACCTCACCCGATTGAAGGTCGGTAGACAAGCGGAAATTGCCGTCGTTGTCGGATGCCGTGGCACTGGAGGTGCCTTTGACCAGCACGGTGGCTCCCACTATGGGGCCCTCGTGGTCGGTCACTTTTCCGGTGAGCACGCGCTGCGCCCAAGCAGGGCTACCAAGCAGGAGTAGCAAGGCAAGTAGTGCTGTCCATTTAGTAGATTTCTCTTTCATACGTACGAAATTGATAAATTTGAATGTAAATGATGATGCTGTGCGTGAAAAACAGTATCCATGAAACGAAAGTTATTTTACGTTGTAAAGTTAGCCTTTTGTGTGTGAAGTTAGTATTAACGAAACGTTATCTAACATCTTTTTATCAACATTTGCGTTGCTATGTTGATTTCTCTACCGTGAGATTCGATGCCATTTGCAGGTGCCGGTAAGGATGACTAAGTTTGACGAATGAAGCCTACCATTTTTGTCGGTTGTTTACTGCTGCTTTTGGGATGTAGTGTTAAACGGAAAGACCCCAAGCCTGATCGGCAGACGTACAGGATTACCGAAAATTTTGAAGGGGCTCGGAAGGATGCTTATGCCAAGGCCGATTACCGGCTGCGTACCGGCTTATGGGAATTTGACGATGCGCTGATCTGGGGTGCGGCAAACCAAGCGGATGCGAAAGTGGGGGAGCGTGCTGTTCGTATTCGCAACAATGGCAGCATCAGTACAGCCTTTGATGTCGCTAACCTGCATATGGTTTACCTCAAGCACGGCCTTTTCGGCAGTGATACGTCGGCCACGTGGCGATTGTATATTGCGCCAAATGGCCAGAACTTCCGACAGGTAGGCAATGAAATGACCACGGTATCGCATACACTGAAATTGGATTCTTTTGCGGTTACAGATACCGGGAAAGTAAGGCTTCGGATCGTTAAAACGGGTGGTGGCCGGCTGAATCTAGACGACATCCTGTTCAAGGGTGCCGGCGATTCGGGCATTGCCCTGGGAGAACCGGCTGAGGGGGACGGTGGGATAGAACCCGAACCTTATCCGCCGCGGGGGGTGGAACGCGGTGATGATGCACCCGCCCCGTCGGGCGATAACAGCAACTTGTTGTTTGGCAATCCCTCCAACGCAACGGATGATGTAATGGATTACACGAACTACCTTATTGACCACTCTTACTTCATATTGTCCTATAATCGCGACCGGGGTACACCCAATTGGGTGAGCTGGCACCTCGGCGAGGCTAACATTACAGAGGCCGTAAGCCGGCAGAATAATTTCGCCGCTTATATCGGTCTTCCTGAAAATTGGTATGCCGTTTCACACGCCAGTTATACTGCTTCAGGATTCGACCGGGGGCACAATTGCCCTTCGGCCGACCGTACCAGCTCATATGCCGCCAATGCAGCTACTTTTTTGATGACCAATATGATTCCGCAGGCACCGGCGAACAACGGTGGTCCGTGGGCCGGTCTGGAGAGCCATATCCGTGAGCAGGTAAGGAATGGGTATGAAGCATATGTGATCATGGGGTCTTATGGTCGTGGGGGGAAGGGTAGCCAAGGCGAAGCTACGACGCTGGCTGGCGGAAAGATAACGGTACCGGCACGGATTTGGAAAGTGGCCTTGTTTCTACGCAATGGCGACGATGACCTCGCTCGTGTAACAACCCAAACAAAGATTATCGCCGTAGATATGCCGAATACGAATGACGTGGCGGATGATTGGAAGGCGTACCGGGTTAGCGTTGACGACATCGAACAACAGACGGGTTACGACCTTTTCACTAGCCTGCCCGAAGCGACCCAGCGTATTCTTGAAGAGGCTGTCGTCGTCGGTTTCTGACGTTTTAGCGGCTGCATCAACAAAAGCTGCCCTCCGCACAGGTGGAAGGCAGCTTTTGAATGTCATTTCATTGTTTAGACAGTGGGCCCCTGTTGCTTGCCAGCCGCTGCCGCGGCCCGGATCTTACTATGGCGCTTGCCATACAAGAAGTAGATGACAACGCCGATCAGCATCCAGATTGCCAGTCGTTCCCAGCTTTCTATGGGGAGAGACGCCATCATGGCGATACACACCGCAATGCCGAGGATCGGCACCAGCGGCACCAATGGGGTGCGGAAGGGGCGCGGTGTGTCCGGATTCGTTTTACGGAGCACCATCACACCGATACATACTAAGGTGAATGCAAATAAGGTGCCGATACTTACCATATGTCCTAGATCCGCGACAGGCACAAAGCCAGCGAAAATGCTTATGAAAAGCATGAATACTACATTGGTTTTCCAAGGTGTTTGCCTTTTTGACAGGTTGGAGAAGAACTTGGGCAACAACCCATCTTTACTCATGGTATAGAATACCCGGCTCTGACCGAGTAACATCACCAGCATTACAGAGGTATAGCCGGTGAGGATCGCTACGATCAGCGCCGTGTTTAAAAACGTGTACCCTGTGTTCGCAAATGCTGTTGCTACTGGTTTTGCATCTCCGGCAAACAACTGGTAGTTTTCTAATCCAGTCATCACAAACGAGAACAGCACGTAAAGCAACGTACACACGATCAAAGACCCAATGATACCGATGGGCATCCCTTTCTGTGGGTTCTTAGCCTCTTGTGCCGCCGTACTCACCGCATCGAAGCCGATGAAGGCGAAGAACACCACGCCGGCGCCCCGCATGATGCCACTGATGCCGAATTGGCCGAAGTAATCGCTTTTGAAAAAATCGAAAAAGCCGAGTTGGCCTGATTTCAGCATTTGCTCGCCCTCGTTTGCTGGGATAAAGGGTACATGATTGGCAGGGTTGATGAAACTCCACCCCAACGCGATGAAAACCAATACAACGGCTACCTTTACCACCACGAGGATGTTGTTGACCAGTGATGACTCCTGTGTTCCTCGCATGAGCAATAAGGACAGGAGACAAACGATGGCAATAGCGGGTATATTCACAATGCCGCCTTCCCAAGGGCCATGAAGAAAATTATGTGGGATGTGGATGCCGAACTCAATCAGGAATTGCTCAAGGTATTGCGACCAGCTCGATGCTACTGTTGCGGCACCCAACGCGTACTCGAGCACCAAATCCCAGCCGATGACCCAAGCTACAAATTCACCCATGGTGGCATAGGAATAGGTATATGCACTTCCCGCGACGGGAATCATGGCTGCAAACTCGGCGTAGCATAGTCCGGCAAACGCACAACCTGTCGCGGCAATAATAAATGAGATCGTTACTGCGGGACCCGCATTTTCGGCTGCAGCTATACCGGTAAGCGAAAAGAGACCGGCACCAATGATGGCGCCGACACCTAATGCCACCAATCCACTACTCGTTAATGTCCGTTTCAGGGTACCTTCGCCACTCTCCGCGGCCTCTGCGATGAGGACTGGAATCGTCTTTTTAAATAACATGGTGTTTTCCTTTACAATTCAGGTGTTTCGTTAGCAATCGGTCAAACCTACAAATTTTTATCAGCAATGGCCGTGATTTTTTTACATAACCGCTTCTGATTGCCCACGCATGCACTTTTCAGTGAAATGACAGCACAAAAAAGAGGATGCCCGGCAAACACCGGTATCCTCTTCCACATGTCATTGGATCCGCAATGGACTCCATTCACTAGGCCTAAAACAAGGAAATGTTGTTGTTTTCTTCTGTCCTGTCAGCCTCGTATACCATTACTTTTTCTTGAAGATCAATGTTGGTCTTCGCAGTAGGGATATGTGCTCCACCAACACTAATATGTGGCGCAATAATCAGTGAAACGATCGACATCAGCTTGATGAGGATATTCATGGATGGTCCAGATGTATCTTTGAACGGATCGCCTACCGTATCGCCAGTTACGGACGCCTTATGGGCATCCGAACCTTTGTATTCCATCTGTCCATTGATTTCAACACCGGCTTCGAATGATTTCTTCGCGTTGTCCCAAGCACCTCCGGCATTATTTTGGAACATACCCAAAAGCACGCCCGATACGGTAACACCGGCCAACAAGCCGCCCAATATCTCGGCTGAAGAGGTGTCTTCAAATACGCCTTTAAAGCCAAAACCTACCAAAATGGGAACAACCAGCGCGATGGCGCCGGGTAAAATCATTTCGCGGATAGAGGCTTTGGTCGAAATGGCGACACACTTGTCATACTCGGGTGTCGCCTTATACTCCATGATGCCGGGGATTTCGCGGAACTGGCGCCGTACTTCTTCCACCATCGCCATGGCCGCGCGCCCCACCGCCGCAATGGCGAGTGAGGAGAAGATGAACGGGATCATGGCACCGATGAAGAGCGCACCCAATACGGGAGCTTTATATATGTCAATAGCATCGATACCCGCAATGCCTACGAAAGCGGCAAATAACGCGAGGGCGGTCAACGCTGCCGAGGCAATAGCGAATCCTTTTCCGGTAGCGGCGGTGGTGTTTCCCACGGCGTCGAGTTTATCGGTGCGCTCACGGACTTCCTTAGGCAGTCCGCTCATTTCGGCGATACCACCAGCGTTGTCTGCGATGGGACCAAAGGCATCAATGGCCAGCTGCATGGCGGTTGTTGCCATCATGCCCGAAGCGGCGATAGCAACGCCATATAATCCGGCGAACGAATACGAAGTGACGATGCCGGCAGCGAGGATGATGGTCGGCACGGCCGTTGATTCCATACCCATTGATAGCCCGCCGATGATGTTGGTGGCATGACCGGTCGACGATTGCTTGACTATCGAGTTAACAGGACGTTTGCCTATAGCAGTGTAATATTCGGTAACGATGCTCATGAGTGCACCTACAATGAGACCAACGATGATGGCAAAAAAGACGTCCATCGACGTGAACGATACACCGCGTAGTTGGAGCTGATCGGGTAGTAGCCATCCGACCACGAAATACGAGGCGATGGCCGTGAATACGACAGAAGACCAGTTGCCCAGGTTGAGCGCCTGCTGTACATCACCCTGATCGTTTTTTACTTTGACCAGCGACGCGCCGATGATGGAAAAAATAATGCCTAGTCCGGCGATTAAAATCGGCAGTAGGATAGGAGCGATACCGCCGAAGCTATCGGCTGATACGATTTCGCGGCCTAATACCATGGTAGCCAATATGGTTGCCACATACGAGCCAAACAGGTCGGCACCCATGCCGGCCACGTCGCCTACGTTGTCGCCCACATTGTCCGCAATCGTGGCGGGGTTGCGCACGTCATCCTCGGGGATGCCTGCTTCCACCTTGCCCACCAAGTCGGCTCCTACGTCGGCGGCTTTGGTGTAGATACCACCGCCCACGCGGGCAAAAAGCGCAATGGACTCAGCACCCAGCGAGAAACCAGCGAGTACTTCCAGTGCCGTTTCCATCTCCATTCCGTTGACGTTGCCACCGGTGCTGACCACGTAAATCTGGTAAAACACGATGAACAAGGTGCCCATTCCCAATACGGCTAAACCGGCTACACCCAGTCCCATCACGGTACCTCCTGTAAAAGACACCCTCAATGCTTTGGTAAGACTGGTCCGTGCGGCTTGAGTGGTCCGTACATTCGCCTTGGTAGCCACTCTCATGCCGATGTAACCGGCAAATGCCGACGTTACCGCACCAAGGATAAACGAAACGGCAATGACCCAGCTGGATGTTTCTACCAGTGTGCCCGACCACGCCAGTAGGATGGCGGCAATGACCACGAAATACGACAATACTTTCCATTCGGCTTTCAGAAACGCCATGGCGCCCTCGGCAATGTGACCCGCAAGCGCGCGCATATTTTCATCGCCGGCTTCTTGCTTGCTCACCCATGCCGATTTTACAATCATTACGAGGATGCCCACTAAACCCAATACGGGTATGAGATAAATCAAATTTTCTTGTAAAAATTCCATTATAACCAATTCATTTGTTAATAAAACGCTTCATTGTCAAAATAGGTCTTAACAAAGAGTCGCCAAAAATAAGATGCTTATTGCAATAAACAAATTTATTTCATGAATTCATCAGTTTATAATTTAATTGCGCGGCACCTCTCTATTGATTTCGGTGATATCCACATCATCTTTATAGTCACCCAGGAGGTGCTCGCAGAAATAATCGCCCATTTTCCAGAAAAAATACTCGGTCATGCTGCCAAATCCATGACGCTGCCCCGGCAATAGCAGAAAATCAAACCGCTTGTTGGCTTTGATAAGCGCTTCGGCCATCCGGATGGTATTAGCCGGGTGCACATTGTTGTCAATATCGCCCGTAGCCAATAGCAGGTGGCCTTTAAGGTTCTTTGCCAGTTCCGTGTTTTTCTCGATGGCATAGGAGAACGTGGTGTCGCCTTTCGCAGATACCTTTTCGGTAACACCATGATGCCGCTCGCTCCACCAGCGGTTGTATATATTGTTTTCGTGGTTGCCGGCGCCCGATACCGCTACCTTAAAGAAATCCGGGTATACCAGCATGGCAGCCGTGGACATGAAGCCGCCACCGGAATGCCCAGTGATGCCCACCCGGTTGATATCGATGAACGGGTGGCGGTTGGCCAACTGCTCGGCTGCGGCTTTCTTATCGGCCAAGCCATAGTCGCGCAAGTTGCCATATCCGTAAGTATGGTACCATTTCGATCGTGTGGGATGGCCACCCCGGTTGCCTACGGTAACCACAATGAAGCCGAACTGTGCCAAACGGTCGATCCGGTCCATGCTGCGCCCGAACGCTTTGTTTACCGCTTCGGTCTGCGGACCTGGGTATACGTACTCGATAAGCGGGTACGTCCGCGTGGAATCAAAGTCGAACGGTTTGTACATCACACCGTATAGGTCGGTGATGCCATCGTCGGCTTTTACCTGGAATGGCTCGGGGAATTGGTAGCCCGCAGCGAATAGCTGCGATAGGTCCGCCGTTTCCAGTTGCAGAAGTAGCTGTCCGGCGTTATTATACAACGCCGATTTCGGAACGGTATTCACGCGGGATGAGTTGTTAACGAAAAAATGTTCGTTTTCATCCATTTCCGGTTGGTGATCAAAGTCGCCAGCATTGAGCAATTTCATGCCGCTGCCATCGAGGTTTATCCGGTAGAGGTGCTGGTAGTAGGGATCCTCGTTTTCCTCACGACCGTTGGCCTCGAAGTAAAGGGTACGCGTTTCTTCATCGAGCCCGACGATATCCGAGCAATAAAACTCGCCTGCGGTTACTTGGTTTTTCAGGTTACCGGTGCTGTCATAGAGGTAGTAATGGCCCCAGCCATCGCGCTCTGACCAAAACACAAATTCCTCACCGTCGTTGATCAGTACCGGTTGCTGGATGTCGAGGTAAGTGTTTGCGCGTTCTTCCACGAGCGTAGTTACCTCGCCGTTAATGCCCACGGTGACGAGGTCTATGCGTTTGAGGTCGCGGCTGCTCCGCGCCATGAAAAACCGTTCATTGGTGCCGAGCCAGGTGTCTATACGGATGTCGCCGGGTTGGGCGTTGCGTGGCCTCGGTGCTGTCCAGATAGCGAGCGTTTGGTTTTTGAATGCGGCCACAGGAATCCAAGTTGGCTTTTTAGTGGCAACATCAAAGAGGTGAAGCTCCTGCTCTGTGCTGTCAGTTTCGCCCGGCTATGTATACCAAAACCGGTTGGAATTTTTCAGCCATTGCGGGTTGACCGACGTGGAGAAAACCAGTCGCTTTAATTTTTCGGGAGAGAAGCGGGCAGCTAACGGGTAGTTTGCCCCGACATTTATCTTGTTTTCTTGTGCAATTCCCGTGTTCAATAGCCCGAACACGAAGCATATCAGCATGTATTTTCTTTGCATGGCGGGTTGTGGTGTATGTTGGTACCGTTTGCCCCGCAAAGAAACAGCTTTTGGTTGGAATTACTAGGGTGGCGATTGTAATAATCGCGTGATGCATATCGGATTACTCAATTGTCCACAGGTAAATGGTGTCATGGGTGCCCACCCGCACGGTTTTTTCGGGTTTCCAGTCTTCCATGTGGAAGTCGTGCGATACGATGCGGCTGCCGGGCTTGAGTTCCTTCTGGAGCTTAGGCCGCAGCTCGAGGTTCACCGACGGCAGGAGGTACATGGTCACCACATCGGCCTTACTGAAGTCGAATTCAAACAAGTCGCCCAGTACAAACTCCACCTTGTCGCTTACACCGGCTGCCGCTGCATTGGCCTTGGCTTCCGCGATTCGTTCGGGGTTTAGGTCTACGCCAACGCCGGTGGCACCGAATTTCTCAGCTGCGGTAATTACAATCCGGCCATCACCGCATCCCAGGTCGTAAACCACATCTCCCGGTTTCACACCGGCCAGCTTCAGCATTTCCTCTACTGTCTTCTGACT
Source organism: Parapedobacter flavus (assembly GCF_035818675.1). Lineage (NCBI taxonomy): Bacteria > Pseudomonadati > Bacteroidota > Sphingobacteriia > Sphingobacteriales > Sphingobacteriaceae > Parapedobacter > Parapedobacter flavus. Next base: position 105,713 of record NZ_JAYKZZ010000010.1, on the reverse strand, counting down.
CGTCGGGACGTAAGGTACGTCCAGTTGGGTCTTTTGGGCGTATGCAGCCGAGCATACGCCGACAAACAGGGCAATCAGCCAATTTTTTGTCGTGCTCATCGTCTTCGTTTTTAATGTTATCTTATAATTTATAATTAGCCTCTCAACGTACACTTATCTAGCATGTACCACAAACGTAAACACCCGACAGCTTACATTGTTTCATCCGTGTTGGTTCAGCGTGTTATAATTCTGTTACCATTATCGTATGATGAAGAAAAACAGGGTCCCCAATAGCAACACGGCCACGCCTACCAGCGCGCCGGTGCCAGTATGAATCAGGCTCGAATACAGTAAATAGGCGCACGATCCGCAGAATATGAGGGGGGTAATGGGATATAGTGGCACCTTGAACGGACGCGGCACATGTGGCTTTTTTCTGCGTAATACAACCAGTGCAACGCCGATAGCCAGGAAAAAAAACCAAAATACAGGTGCTGTGAAGTCGACCATCGATTGGAAGCCGTCGCGTGTCATCGACCCTAGACCAATAAGCACCAAAGCAACCATTCCCTGTGCCAGCAGGGCGTGGATGGGCGAAGACGTTCGGTCGTGCCATTGCCCCAACCAGCGGAAGGCTTTGAAATCGCGGCCAAGTGCATAATTAGTTCGCGCCCCGGTAAAGATTGTGGCATTCACCGACGTGAGGGCGGCCAGCGCCACTAGCACACCGATAAGGAAAACGCCCGGCTCACCGAGTGTCACCCGCATCAAATCTACCCCAACGGCGTCTGAAGCGGCCATCCGATCCATGCCCAGCACCCAGATGAAAGCCGCGTTTATTAACAAGTATATCCCTGTGATTACCAATATGCTAATAACTAGTATTTGAACCATTTTTCGACTGCCCGCCCGTAACTCGGCCGATATGTAGCCCGCTTCATTCCAGCCGCCAAAGGTGAGTAGTACAAATACCATGGCGAGGCCGAGTGTGGTGGTGGTATCATCGCCAGATGCTGGCAATTCAGCCAATGCGGCGGGAGAGGGGGCTACAAAGAAGCCAACAATGACGACCAGCAAGAGTCCGGTAAACTGGATAGCTAAGAGAGCCTTCTGTGCGCCGGTACCAAATTTGACGCCAACGATATTAACCGTGGTGAGAGCGGCCACCACCAACGCGGCGTATAGTGCGGGCGAGTGCGGGCCAAGGTGGTACAGTGGCGTGAGGTAATCGCCTACGATGTAAGCAAGCAACGCAATCGAACCGGTTTGGATCACGCTTACCCTTGCCCACGCAAACAGGAAAGCAAACCGTTTCCCAAAAGCTTGCATGAGGAAATGGTAGTCGCCACCGGTGTTTGGAAAGGCGGTGGTAAGCTCAGCATAGCACAATGCGCCGATCAACGAAACCAGACCGCCCAGTGCCCAGGCGGATAGGAACAGTTCCCAGCTTCCTGTGTTGGCGGCGACCAACGAAGGCGTTCGGAAAATGCCCGCTCCTACGACGACACCTACAATGATAACGATGGCATCCACAATTCGGAGCGCAGGCTTTGGGCTGTCTTTACCAGCCCCGTTTCCCCCCTTCATATGACAGTTATTACGATTGGTATACGCTGTAAAATACAGATGAGGCGCGAGTTTGTTTAACCTGGATTGTAATAATTGTGTGGGAGAGTCTTAAGTCCGTTGGTCGTTAAACAAAAAACTTTCGGTGAAAGTTGACCAGAAACAATTCGTCAGTAGCTCGGGTACAGGCCGTATAAAGCCACCGTAAGAACTCCACATCGAGCAGCTCCTCGGTTAGGTACCCTTGGTCTACAAATACTGCCTGCCATTGTCCGCCTTGTGCTTTATGGCAGGTTACAGCCATGGCAAACTTGATTTGCAGCGCGTTGTAATAGGGGTCGGCTTTGAGGGCGGCCAAGCGTTCCTTCTTGTCAGGAATGTGTGCATAGTCAACCATGATGGCTTCAAATAGGCGTTCCTGGTCGGCCTGCGGTAGGTTGGCCGAATCGCTGTGGAGCGTATCGAGCATCACCCGGCAACCCACAGGTTCGGTCTCGTCCGAATCCATGAATTCGAGGCTTACATCCGCGAAGCGGAAACCATGCTGCTCGTGCACATTACGTACCCGCCGTACCTCTGCCATATCGCCGTTGGCGATGAAGCCCGCCCGTTCCGATTCGGCAGCGAGCCAAAAGTAATTGTTGCGCACCACCATGATGTAGTCGCCACCGGTTAGCTCTTCCTCCCGGAAAAGGATTTGGTTGCGGATATGCTGATTATATAGATTGGCATTCTTGTTCGAACGGCATATCACGATGGTGTTTTCCATGCCATACTTGTCATAAGCATAGTGCAGGCCATCAATGAGGTGTTCACCCGTCATCCGGTAAATATCCGGATAACCTTTTACCGTAAATTGTGGGAAGGGCAGGGGCCCATCGTTCGTTTCGCCGCTTGTTGTTTGGATTTGCTGGCGTATGGCCGTGGCGTTGTAGAGAATGCCCGAATCTTTCTCTTGCCGCACCACATCGGTGAGTTCGTAAACCATGGCGTGCAAGCCGAAGCGCCGAGACAGCCCCTGCGCATCCAATGCAGGGCTTTGCACTAACCCTACTGGCGGCAGCTGGGCCGTATCGCCCACAAACAGCAGGCGGCAGCGTTCGCCATTGGTCACGTATTGGATGAGGTCTTCCAACAGACTCCGCCCGTTGAACGTGTGTTGCTCGTTCGAAATCATCGATGCCTCGTCTACGATGAATAAAGTATCCGTATGTGGGTTGTCGGCAAGGCCGAATACCATATCGGGCGACAGGGCCACTTTCTTGCGGTAGATTTTCTTATGTACCGTAAATGCCTTTTTCTTGGTATAGCTGCTCATCACCTTTGCCGCCCGGCCGGTAGGGGCAAGCAACACCGAGCGCATACGCAATGCAGGAAGCGCGGCCACCAACGCACTGATGATGGTGGTTTTGCCCGTACCGGCGTATCCTTTAAGCACAAAACAACTGGATTCGTTGTTGTCGTGATCAGCCAGGAAATCCGCAAGTTGCTGCAATGCTTCCTCTTGCTGTCCCGTAGGCCGCATAGGGAAGCGACTGGAAATCAATTCAACGAGCTGCACGGCCAAAGGTACCCAAAAGTTTGTTCAAAATGATTTATCTAAGTAAGTTTGTCGCTGCAAATAAATCAGCATGATATATACAACGACGGACTTTGACGGGCAACAGGCCACGGATTATACCCTGTTAATCGGGGTGGGGGCGACGAGTAACAGATTGGCCGTTGTTGATCAGGCACGACAATTGAAATTTGCCGCTAGTTATGACCCTGCAAATGTGGAGCCTGAGGTGATAGCGGTGCTCGATCTTGATTTTGGCAAAGCGAAACTGTCCGTTTCCGATTGCCGTTACACCTTTATCCCTGCGGACGTATATGACGAACAACAGCGCGATACGTACCTCCGTTACCTTCCGTTTGACGGTGTCGGGGCAACCCATATCGCCGATATAACCCCACTTGGTATCAAATTGTTGCATCAGACCAACCGCATGGGGTTGGAAGCTTTTACTGCCCGATATCCCAATGTCGAATGCTATCCGCAGGTGCAGTCGGTGCTCAGTGCTGTGGCCGCACGAGCGACGCAGGGCAGTGAACCGAGGGTGATCATGGAACGGCATGCTCCCTGGATAACCATTGGTGTGTTCGATAGTGGTAGGTTTTTGTATAGCCATGATTTCGAGTCCGCTAACGAAGATGACTTCACCTACCACTTACTGTCTGTTGTGACTCAATTCGGACTGGCCGACCGGCAACCAACCATCCTGTTGGCCGGAGATATTGCGCAGGGCGACGGCTATTATGACCGTGCTGCAACTTACGGTGGAAAAGTGGAGCTGGCCGACAGCGGTGCCTTGACAGGCATTCATTTACCGGACGACATGTTGCCGCATCAACACCGTTTTCTTTCACTATTCGGGTTATACCAATGCGAATCATAGGGGGGAGCCATGCCGGGCTACGGCTCCAGCCGCCAACTAACTTGCCGGTCCGCCCAACAACGGACATGGCAAAGGAAGCGCTATTCAACGTGCTGCAGCACCGTATTGATTTTGAAGGGACGGACGTGTTGGATCTTTGTGCAGGCACGGGAAATGTAACCCTCGAAATCGCTTCGCGTGGCGCTGCACACGTTACCGCCGTAGATATCCACTTCAAATGCATTCAATACGTCAATGCCACGGCCAAGAAGCTGGACTTGGCAGCCGTAAAAGGCATACGTGCCGATGTGTTGAAATTCATCGCCTCCTGCAAGGATGATTTTGATTTTATTTTTGTCGACCCACCTTATGAAATGCCTCAGTTGCCCGATATTCCCCGCCGTATCTTCGATAATGGCTTGCTGAAGCCGGGCGGATGGCTGGTTTTGGAGCACGCAACAACGCGCAAAATACCGGTACATGCGCATTTGGTGGAAACACGGAAATACGGATACGCGTCATTTTCATTTTATCAATACCAACCCAATGGAAGCCAACAACTGGAAAACCGTACGTAAAGAAACTACCTACGAGAACCCGTGGATACATGTGGAACACCGGGATGTGATCACACCTGCCGGTAACCCAGGTATCTACGGCGTTGTACAGTTCAAGAACAAAGCGATTGGCATCGTTCCGATCGATGACAACGGTTTCGTTTACCTCGTGGGCCAATACCGCTACCCACTGGAAGAATATTCGTGGGAAATTCCCGAGGGCGGTGGTCCGATAGGGGAAGATCCACTAACGACAGCCCAACGTGAGTTGAAGGAAGAGACCGGGTTGATTGCCGAACGTTGGCGGCAGATTGGCCGTGTTCACACCTCCAACTCCGTCACCGACGAAGAAGGGTTTATCTTCCTGGCACAGGGATTGACACCAGGCCGGCCCCAACCCGAAGAAACCGAGGAGCTGGTATTGCGGCGTGTGCCGTTGACCGACGCGGTGGCCATGGTAATGCGTTCGGAAATTACCGATTCGATTTCAATCTGTGGCCTCATGGTGGCTGCGCGGGTACTGGGACTATGAATAATCCCAGGGAAGCACCCGTATGTTGCACGAAATTATTTAGCGTATATCGGTGTTAAAATACCGGAGAATTTTCCTATTTTTACCGCAAAAGCTAACAATACACAGCCCAATTCAACATAAAAATGAAGCATTCGTTGTTATTTGCCATATTCGCGCTTTACATCGTTCATGCGCGAGGCGCCGATGTTGATACCATTTCGGTATGGAGCGAAGCGATGAACAAATCGGTTAAATCTGTTGTCGTCACACCTGACAGCTATAACCAACGCGATTCTTTTTCCGTGGTGTACCTGTTGCACGGCTACAGTGGCAATTATGCCGATTGGGTTAATAAGGCGCCTGAAATCAAGGAAGTTGCCGATCGATATGGCTTAATTATCGTATGTCCAGACGGTGGGTATGGCAGTTGGTATTGGGATAGCCCGGTAGACCGTTCGTTCCGTTACGAGACGTTCGTGGCCGGCGAATTGGTGAAATGGGTTGATAGCCAGTATAAAACCGTGGCAAGCCGGGAAGGTCGTGCTATTACCGGGCTCAGTATGGGCGGACACGGTGCGCTTTACCTCGCCATGAGGCATCTCGATGTGTATGGCGCGGCCGGCAGCACCGCTGGCGGCGTTGATATCCGTCCGTTCCCACTGAATTGGGATATGGCCAAGCAATTGGGTAGCTATGCTGACTATCCGGAGCGGTGGGAAAGCCACACGGTAATCAACTTGGTTCACCGCCTCACACCCAAGGCGCTGTCTCTGATCATTGACTGCGGAACAAGTGATTTCTTTTATGGGGTCAATGAACAATTGCACCGCAAGTTACTCGACCGGAATATCCCGCACACCTACATCACCGGACCGGGTGCCCATAATTGGGATTATTGGCGACGATCCATCGGTTATCAATTGTTGTACTTCAGCAAATTCTTTTCGGGAAATTGATCATTCTTTTTTAACCCCAGCCGCATCAGCGCAGGTACGAAAAACGAGAATATCCCAATCAGGCCGATTGCGCTTCCTAGTATGACAAACGTCACATTGATGCCTACCGTGTCGGCCAGGAAGCCAGTGCTCAACAAGCCGATCATGGAGGGTAGCAATGCGATGCTGAAATACATGGAAAACACGCGACCCAACATTGCAGGTCTGATTTCCTCCTGCAACACGGTCATAAAAGATGCATTATAGACCGAGCCGGCAATGCCTCCGAGGATGGTCAGTGCGACAAAGGGGATAAATCCGGAGGGCGGCAGCAAGCCCGACCCGGCCAAGCTGATCCCCAACAGGAGGTGCATGGCATTGATAATGATTATTTTGCTCCATGTCGGTTTGAAAACACCCAACAGCCCGCCCCCCACGAGCATTCCGATACCCCAGACAACCTCAATGATACTCATTTCGAATTTCCCGCCGCCAAAGTGCTGCAGGGTGAGCAGCGGGAATAATACCGCCACTGGCATGATGCAAAATGTGGCCAATACGGAAAGTCCGAAAAGCCAGGATATCCCGCGGTTTGCCGTCACGGCGACGATGCTCAGACGTAGGTCGCGCAGTACTTGGCGGATGCCTGTCGTTTGCTCCGCGTGGTCTTTTTCGGGATTCGGGATATGTACCAACAAGAGGGAGGCGATAGCAAAGATAGCTCCGCCGATGTCAAGCAGCAGCACATAGCCGATATCCATAAGCCCGATGGCCAACGCACCCAGCGCCGGCCCGGCAATATTTGAAACCGATTGGATGACTTGGTTGATGCCCCCGATGCGGAGCAGTTCAGACTCCGGTGCCAACAGGGGTACCGATGCCTGCATGGCAGGCATGTGAAATGCGGACCCCACCGAACGCAACGCTAACAGGATGTAAATAAACATCAATTCGGAATAGCCCAGGTAAAACAACAGCGACATCACACCGGTACAGGTCGCGATGAATCCGTCGGCGAAGATCATGGTGCGTTTGCGGTCCCAGCGGTCTATATATACACCCGCAAAAGGGCCGATGATGGTCTGCGGTAGAAAAGCCGCGATGGCGGCGTATGCCAGCACTTCGGCCGAGCCGGTTTCGAGGCTAAGCCAGATGATGATGGCGAAATTGACCGCAGAGCTACTCAGCAGGGACACCAATTGTCCACTCCAAATGATGCCGAACGTTCTTTTCCAAGTAGCTGTCATAGCAGACGTCTAAATTATCAATTTTCTTCAGATGTACGTTTTTTTTTCCTTTTCTTGTAACGATTCATTTATCTCCCAGCTAAAGTTCTGCGTCATGGCAGATATTTTTTAAGTTTGTCCCATCAAAAGATTTGCACATGAAGTATTATCTAACCTTGGCAATCGCTACGGCGGTTGCGACCGCGGCTATTGCACAGCCACACCAGTCCATTAACCTCGGATTTATGGATAACAATGTCCGGCCGCAGGACGATTTTTATAACTATGTAAACGGCAACTGGATGAAGACCGTCGACATCCCATCGGACAAAGCCCGGTGGGGGAGTTTCGACGAATTACGCGAAAACACGGATGGCGCCTCGCTCGAAATACTTAAATTAGCGCTGGCCAAGCCACACGCGAAAGGGACCGATGGCCAGAAAATCGCTGACCTTTATCGGTCGTACACCAACTTCGATGCACGGAACAAGGCAGGGATTAGGCCTATTAAGCCGCTGCTCCAGCAAATAGATGACATACAGGATTTTGACGATCTCTATCAGTACCTCGTTGAAACAGCACCTATCGGCGGTAACCCGATTTTCGGCGCATATGTGTCTGCCCATATGAAAAACAGCGACATGAATACGGTGTATCTCGGCTCTGCCGATCTGGGGTTGGGGCGCGCCTACTACCAAAAAGTGGACGAGTCAAATACCAAGACATTAGCGGATTACAACAACTACATCAACCAGTTGTTTTCGAAAATAGGACAGCGCACACGCGACCTGAAAGGCCCTTCCATCGTTGCGTTTGAGAAGGAACTGGCCAGCCATATGCTCACGGTAGAAGAGATCCGGAATGCCTCGCTTCGGTACAATCCGATAGCTGTTGCTGATCTGAAAGGAATGGTAAAAAACATCGATATCGCCCAATACCTCGCCGATTTGGGTTTCCATGCCGATACCGTTATTATCAGCGAAATAAAATACTACGAGGAGCTGGATGAGGTGTTGAAACCGGAAAATTTGGAAACCATTAAGAATTTCCTCCGTTTCAACATCGCTAATGGCGCCGCCACAAACCTAACCAAGGAACTGGATGAGCTCAGCTTCGATTTTTGGGGCCGGAGATTACGTGGCCAACAAGAGCAGCGCTCCTTGGATAAACGGGGGCAGGAGTTTGTCAACCGCACAGCCGGCGAAGTGCTTGGCAAAATGTACGTAGAGCAGCATTTTCCAACGGAAGCCAAGCATGCCGCCGAAGAGATGGTTAATTACCTGATCCGCTCGTTCGAACAGCACATCAAGCAGCTGACGTGGATGTCTGATGCGACTAAAGAGAAAGCGTTGGCCAAGCTGGCCCGGTTTACCGTGAAAATCGGCTATCCGGATAAGTGGAAAGATTATTCAGACTTGGAAGTAGGCGAGTCGTTATTCGACAATGTGCTGAACGCACGGCGCTGGACGTTTAAAAAGAACCGTGCCAAGCAAGGCAAGCCGGTAGACAAGACCGAATGGGGCATGACTCCACAGACGGTGAATGCATATTACAGCCCGCTGAAAAATGAAATCGTATTCCCCGCAGCCATCTTGCAGCCACCATTCTATGACTATAAAGCCGATGCGGCCGTCAACTTCGGCGGTATCGGTGCAGTGATTGGCCATGAACTTTCACACGGATTTGACGATAGCGGCTCGCAATACGACGGTAATGGCAACCTGAATAACTGGTGGACGGATGAGGACCGCGCCCAATTCGAGAAAGCGACCGGTGCCTTGGTGGAGCAGTTTGAGGCCTACGAGCCCGTACCGGGCGTTTATGTAAACGGTCGCTTTACACTGGGCGAGAATATCGGCGACCTGGGAGGTGTTTCCGTAGCGTATGATGCGTTGCAATTATACTTGAAGGAAAAAGGTGATCCCGGCGTTATCGACGGATTTACCCAGCAGCAGCGATTTTTCCTTTCGTGGGCAACCATTTGGCGGTCTAAAACCACTGAGCAGTTCGTGGTCAACCAGGTGAAGACCGACCCGCATTCACCGGCGCAATACCGTGCGGTTGGGCCACTCGTCAATGTGGATGGCTTTTACGAGGCCTTTGATATCAACGAAGGCGATAAACTATACCTGCCGAAAGCGAAACGAATCGTTATCTGGTAAGTTTTCATCCCACGGCCCAATTCGGTTTGGCCATCAATATGGTCGCATGGATGGGACAGTCGGGATCATGAGCACCGGGCAGATATCCGGTGCTCATTAAAAATTCATTGACAATCTCACCACCTGTAAACTTAAACGTCTTTTTAAACAACTTCATCCATTCTTGGAGCGACAGGGGATGGTGGTGGTCTAGCCATCGCTCAAATGAACCGAAAGTGCGTTGTATCTCTACAATCGCTTTCGCATTTTCTATGGCGGCATTGATTTTAAGTCGGTTGCGGATGATGCCCGCATCGGCCAGCAGTCGACTCCTATCGGCATCACCATAAGCGGCTACTTTGGCCACGTCAAACTGATCGTATGCCTTTCGGAAGCCTTCCTCTTTCCGTAAAATGGTTTCCCAGCTTAACCCAGCTTGGTTGATTTCCATAATGAGCCGTCCGAACAACTCATTGTCATCATGGATAGGGAACCCATAATGATGATCGTGATAACGTTGATGCAGTACCTTGCGGGCTTCGGGTTGTAAGGTAGGGATGGCCGTGCAGTATGACATGTTTGTTGTTCGTTAGTTATATCCAGCAAGTATGCAACCCACCGGGCAATCCCGAGGGCATATTGCCGTACGGCAAGCTTACTCAATCGAAGTGAATATGATGTCATTTTTTGGTAAAGAGTGGCGCCCGCACCGCGGGATTAATCCGGGTGTGTATACTCATTTTTCCGGAACATCACGATACGTTTGATGAGGTCTAATGGCAACCGTTGATCATTGGGGAGCTGTATGGCCGACCTCGATACCTTATATGATTTTAATTGGGCACCAAACTCCTTCAACAATTCATCGCTCCACGGACTGGAAAGCGAAATATGGTTCGTATAGGCGGAATAATAAATCAGGAAGAATTTACCGATCTTGAATGCCGGTATCTGGTAACTGATTACTTCTTCTACGCCCGGAACCGCCTCCTTAACAATTTCCCGGATTTGTTGCAAACGTTCCCTAGTGCTGCTAGGGAACGTAGCTTGATACTCGTCGATAGTTTTGAAATCTGTCTTTGCCATGCAATTAAAAATGTTGGTATTACGGATGCGTTTTTCCTGTATAACAAAGATCGGACTTCAATGTTGTAAATAAAAAAGGTTTCCTTATTCATTCATTAGCAGACCGTGGTATCAGCCTGCTACGGGTGCAATTATTGCATGCTGATTTAGCAGCGTTTTCTGTACCTTTTTGACATCTACATCGCGCACGGTTACGCCGGTTTGTACAGCGGTGGCCGCAGCGACGCCTGCTGCATGGCCCATCGCACCACAAGTAGCACCCACCCTGAGGGCGGCCATCGCTTCACGATCTACCGATACACACCTGCCCGAAACCAATAGGTTTTCAATCTTCTGGGGCACCATGATTCGGTAGGGAATTTGGAATGGTGACGGAACGTATAGCCTGTGCTGTCCGGAGTGGCCCGCCTGCGGATGTATATCAATAGCCCAAGCACACATGGCTATGCTGTCGTCGAACTTGCGGCCTTCAACTACATCCTTGCCGGTCAGCCGGAATATGCCGTCCACCTGTCTCGTCTCACGAATACCGAGCGTGGATGCACTAGACATTAGCCAGCTCTTTTCGAATCCCTTGAACTCTTTCCGATAAAAGTCCGCCATCTGGTGGGCATTCCGCCTGCCTTCCATCTCGGCTCTGGTCACTTCGGCAGCGACAGCCCCGTTGCCATAAATCCGTGTGCTGTTGACCCAAGGGAAGTTCTCCCGCAAGCCGCCAAACCACGGACCACCATATTCGGGAAATTCGCCGTTTTTGCGTGCTTGCTTTAATCTGAAGCGGTCTACATCGACATCTCGACGGGCGGACTGCCATGCGGTCAAGACGTCGCCTTCCAGATAGCCCGGCTCAGGGCCTATGGGTATCAGGATGTCCTCTTCGTAGTCGATAAAGGTATTGGGCTGTACTTCTGCAAGAAAGAAGCCTATGGTCATGGGCTGCATCTCCTTCGGCAAGGTGTATGGAGCTCCAGCTTTTTCGAAAATAACGCCATTGCCGGTGCAGTCGATAACCGTCTTGGCCATGATAGCCTGCCGGCCGTCAATATTCTCTATGATGACACCGACGAGTTTGTCGCCCTCGAGGATCACATCGGCTGCCCACGTATGCAGCAGACACTTCACCCCATAGTCCATCATCATCTCATCAGCTACCGTCTTCATAATTTCGGGATCGGAGTGCAATACCCAGCTGCGATTATTGGCCGCTCCACCTCTTTTCTCCGCACGGGCCAGCCATTCGCCCATCACGCCGTCAACGTTGCGCTCGTACGGTCGCAACCAGTTGTTGAATCCGGCGAGGGTGATCACCATCCCATTGGTCCACATTCCGCCGAAGGACCCAAGATTCTCGATGACAAGGGTGTTTGCACCGGTTTTTGCAGCACCTATGGCTGCACCAACACCCGATGGACCACCTCCTACGACGAGAACATCTACCTCATCTATAATAGCGATCTCTTTTGGTTCTTCTACATACTTTTTCATGTCTGTTTTTTTATCGTAATACGTAAATTTAGTCTGTATACCTTTTTCTTAATAGCCAGTGGGCGCAGCACTCATTATGCCTATCTGTTGTCAAAAACAAATTCATACTCGTTTCTATCGTCCGTTTTCCACGCTAGATGCCTGGTGGAAGGGGACGACCCGAAAAATGGTGAAAAGGTTTTCACCTTGACGGTTTTATTGTCTGGGAAAAACTCCAGGATACGTAACCACCCGTCGCCTCCGTTACCATGTATGTGCCCTCCTCCGGCACTTTGCATGTCAAAAAGCATTTGGTGCACGGTCTTGCCACCGTCATTTCTGTCTGCCCGGTACCCTTCACCGGAGATATGGCCGCTCATGACCAGTTCGATGTTAGCAGCGGGCTTGACCAGTTTTTCCCATATCTGCCTACCATTATTGGAAAACGGCAACAGGTATCTTTCAGATTTCACGGTTTTGTTATTGATGACGTATGGCTGATAGATAATCCATCGGTTCTGGCCGTCCCAATGTTTGTCGTCGGGACTCAGATAAACATGAGTGAGCAAGACAATACGGTGATTTTTGTATTGCTCCAATTGCGCTACCTTCTTGGCCCAGGTCAACACCGTGTCTCGCGGTGCGTATTCAACCGTCATAAAAAGATAGTCCTTGCCCCCGTTGATAGATTTTACTTCATAAACTGCATTCTGCAGAGACTGCTGCCCAGACTCATTGGTACCATTTTGGACCAACGCGCGCTTATTTAGCCAATTGTCATCAATCTTGATGAATTCATCGAAGCGACTGGTGCGCTTGAGTGTGGTGTCTATACTGAAATCGTGATTGCCTAAGGCGGTAATGTATGGCACCTTACCATTGAATCGGGAAAATGCACGTGCCACAAATGCCCACTGGCTTTCAGCGGACTGGTCGCCATTATGGGCCGGAATCAACAGGTCATTTTGCTCCACCAAATCGCCCGTACATAAAACCATCTTGATGTTGAGGGTGTCGATATTGTCTTCGATCCAAGCCATCATCAGATCGAGGATGGGCTGATTGCGATTCCACTTGGTATAGTTCTGGATATCGGGTAGCAATATCACCGACCACGAGGAGTCGTGTTCCAATGCCGGCTTTTGATAAGCAGGCTGACCGAGGGATGTCACCGTAAACAGCAACGTCAGTAGAATTGTTGAAAGAATGCTTCGTGCCATATTTCTCATTTATATGTTGATTTCTATTCGGTTTTTTAACTAGCAGGGACACGCTCCTTGCGAACCATTGTCCATAATAAAAGCAAAGCGATAGGATGCAGAAATGCCATGGCAATGAATATTTTATCTGCACCCACCGTGCCCATAAACGAGCCGACAAATGTATTGAATAGCACTGCCCCAAATGCACCGCAGCCGCCAGCGATGCCGATGACGCTGGCTACATTATGGACCGGAAACGACTCGGCTACGACAACATTCATTGTTAGAAGCCAGCTGAAACAACCCATGGCCACGATGCTAAACACGATTAAAGTGCCTGCGGCGCTGGGTAGGAGCGGTGTAAGGGCGCAAAGGGGCACAAGACAAGCAATGAAGCTAAGCATACGTTTGCGAGCCATCAAGGGCGAATGACCTTTGCGTACTAAACGGTCCGAAAATGCGGATGACCCGATAGCACCAAAATCGGCAAACAAGAAGGGGATCCATCCGAACATTCCTACTTGCGCAAGGCTCAGACCAGACTCCTCTTGGAGATATCCCGGAAGCCAAAATAGGCAAAAGTACCATACGGGGTCACTTACAAAGCGAATGAGCAGTATACCCCAGAGTGTTCTGGTTTTCCAGAGTTGTAGCCAGGTAAATTTCCCTTGGTCTTCCTTTTCATCGGACGCGACACTTTCCGCTAAAATATGCGCGGGAGGTTCCTTGTAAATAAAGTACCAGATTCCTGCAACCACTATGCCGATAGCGCCTAAGACGATAAAGGCGCTTTGCCAGCCATACTGTAGCGTCAGCCAAGCAATAATCGGAGGGGCTATAATAGCTCCAATAGATCCTCCAGCCTGACAAAGGCTGTTGGCTGTCGCTCGGAGCCGACCGGGAAACCAGATGGTAGTAGCCTTGACAGTAGCGGGGAAATTGGTCGGTTCAGCGAGCCCTAAAACGCCTCGGAAAAAACCAAACTGCCCGACCGTGCGGGAGATACCGCCGCCTATGCAAGAGAGGGACCACGTAATAATTCCCCAGAACATGACCTTTTTAGAACCGAACTTGTCCACTAGCCAGCCCGTGACGGGATACATAGTAGCATAACATATCGTAAAAATGTTGACAATAACGGCATAGCCAGAATCATCTAGGTCAAACTCAACCTTCAGGATAGGTTTTAATACCGAGACAATCTGCCTGTCGATATAGTTAATTACAATCGTCAGAAAGGCGATGGCTATGATAAACCACCTTCTGTTCTCCGGCTTCACAAATATTTCTCTCATAAGCGAAAAAGACCTTCCGATGCTTATGCTTTGCTTCGGTTTATAAATTAACTCTTGGAAACTCAAAGGTAGATTTATGTTCTACATTGACAAATTTTTTGTTTGAAATTTTACAATATAAAATACATGTTTAACTTCGCTGTATATTAGCGTACGTCATATGATTCAAGTACTAAATAGAGCATTGGATATTCTCGAGCTACTGTCTCGTAATTTGGATAAGGAATTATCATTGAGTGAAATTGCAGATCCATTGAATCTTAATCATAGCACCTGTGCAAACATCATCAAAACAATGATCAATAGGGGTTATATAGAGAAACAGAAGGGATACAGATTGGGCAAACAGATGTATTATCTTACCAATAACTTCTCTGTGGAGAAGGAAATAGTCGACTATGCTGCCGATGCAATGAAAACGCTCAGTGACACCCTAAGGGAGAGTTGTATTTTGGCAGTGATAAAAAATCATTCTCGAATAACCCTTCATAAGGAAACTTTTGTGCGGGAACTACAGGTAAACGCACTAGACGAAAAACATGCTTACCTTACTGCTACTGGCCGGCTGTTACTCGCGTATATGGAGCCGGTGGAACGGAATGCATTTATCCATATTTATGGGATACCGGGTACGATGTGGGATAAAATAGATAGTGAGCGGGCGCTCATTCTAGAGCTTCAAGAGATTAATAAGGCGGGATTTGCCGTACATCATGATGAGTCCAATATTGTAGGGGTAGCCATGCCGATATTCCGAAAGGACGAAGCAATTGCTAGCCTAGGTATCTATCTCCCCGAGAACCGTTATACTGAAAAAACCAAGGGAACGATATTTAGGAATTTAGAAAACACGGCAAAGGAAATAAGTGAAAAAATCAATTTTTATAATTGAGGAGTGGAACCGGACTCACGTTTAGGTTGTAATGCCGAATGGAGGAGGTTATTCATGTTTTCCCAAAACAGCAATTGGAATTTGCGGCGTTTTTCGAGCAGGATGAGGCGTACCTCATGGAAATCCATGACCCATACATGCTGTTGTTTGTATCCGCTGATCACCTTGCCGAAGAACCGGTCGATGGATAGCTGGCCATACAGTTCATCGGATATGGGGACCACCTCGGTAAGGTGGTGGGCAATCAGCGCATCGAGCGCATACATGGAAAATGCGCCATCCCCCCGCTGTTGCGGGTTTCCGTTGAGCATGTTATCGATCAGACCGGCCTGCATGTCTTCCACCTCATCTTTAAACGGGTATACCAACTGTTTGAGGGTCTGGGTGTCTTGCTGCTCGATAGCTTTTTTCAGGTCCACGAAGAACGCTTCGACCATCGGTTCGGTCTGTTGGGCCGTTGACCATACCGGGACAACGGCAAAAACGATGATAAGTAGTTTATTCATAATCAATTAAAATGCATCGTTTACACCTACATCCTCCCATACCACCCACACGATTTCCTTGTCGTGCGATGCATAAGCGGGGATAACCATTCCGATCTTGATACTCGACATGTAGATGGGGTCGATGAGTTTCTTTTCCTGGTAGGAAAATGACTGACCCGAACCGGGTTGAATCGTAAACGAGAATGCGTACTGGTGGATGTTGTTGACAATCGTTCCGGTGCGCTCGATGGCGGCGAGGGTAGCCGTACATTTGATGCCATCTGCTTTCAATGCTGCTTTCTCCTTATCGGATACCCCTCCTGTGCCGCCGAAAGTGGTGAGCAATTGCCAACCGAGGATCGCCAACGCAACCACGATAACGATCAGGAAACGACCTTTCTTCGGATTCTTCATCTGTTACGTTTATATTGGTTGGTGTCAAATATAATCACTTAAAAGCGTAACCCATCGTAAAAATGCGACAAAAAAAGCTTGAGTTTGCACCCGCAACACCTCTACAGCCGGGGAAATCTCCTAATATTTATTCCGTCGGGGCGCACCCCTCATTGCCGTGGCTTGGAGCGGATTGTCGGGCCATGCGTGCTTGGGGTAGCGCCGTTTGAGTTCTTTCCGTACCTCGAAGTAGGTGGTTTGCCAGAAACTGCGGAGATCGGCCGTGACCTGCACGGGTTTGAACCCCGGTGAGAGGAGGTGGATCACCACCGGCGTTTGGCCGTCGTTTACACATGGCGTATCGATCATCCCAAACACCTCCTGGAGACGCACCGCGAGTACCGGTGGTTCGCCGATAGGCGAGTATTGGAGTCCGATAGTCGACCCGCTGGGTACGTCCAGCGCCGTTGGTGCAAGCCGATGCAGGGCGGTTTGTTGCTCGAATGATAGACTATGGGTGAGGATGGTGTATATATCGAGCTTCTGTAACGTTTCGATTTTTCGGACACCGGAAAGGTACGGGGCGAGCCACTTTTCTGGCTGCTGCAAGAGGGTGGCGGTAGTTGCATCAGGCCAGTCGTAATTGGGGTGCCAGTGCCGCAAGCTACCTACGCGATTCTGCCACTGCACTACGGCATCAGAAAAGAGAAGTAACTGGAATCCCTCGGTACGGATGGCTTCGTATAAAACGGGCATTACAGCCTCGTCACCGGGTTGGGGGATCGGTACGGACTGGATGGTGAGGTGACCGATGCGTTTGTCTCTGGTAGCCACCACACCTCCTTTTTTGGTGTCCCAAATGATACGTTCGGTCTCGTTGGCCCGCGCGATGAGGTCTGCTGGGTCGACCGTCGACGCGAGGAATACCTTGCCCAGCCCGTCGCGGGCATCGAGTGAGGCGATGGCCAACCAAGCCTCGTGGGCCAGGCCGTCGCCTTCAGAAACTATCGCTCGTTTACCGTTGGCCAACTGGAAGGTGTGGCGCCCGTCGTTCCGCGCTTTGGCGATGCGTTCGGGGTAGGCATGGGTGAGTAAAATACCAGTGGTGTAGGCATCTACCGGGCCATTATCCACCGTCGTGCCCAATAATTTCCGGTAGGAGCGCGCTATCTTTTCAAGGTTATCGAAGCGTTTTCCTTGTTTACCATAAACGCGGTGCCGGCGCAACGCTTCGATGCGGAGGTTGATGTCGATGCCGGCATCGCGGCCAAGCGGGTCGCGCTCCTCGAGCAGCGCCGCAATGTCCGTTGCGAGGCCAGGCTGGTTGATGGTTTTGCCGGCCAACAGCATATGGGCGATACGCGGGTGGCAGGGCAGGGCGTGTATGGCTTGGCCATGGGCTGTGATTTTTTTGTTTTTCAGTGCACCAAGCGCGTGCAACAGGTCGTTTGCCTGCGCCACGCTGCTGGCCGGTGGTGGCGTGAGCCAATTGAGTTGTGCCGCATCTTGCAGCCCCCATTTGGCTGTATCGAGCACGGTCGGGGCCAGATCGGCCTGCAGGATTTCCGGGGTGCGGTAGGCGGCCATGCGTTGTTCGGTAGCGCGCGACCACATGCGGTAGCAGGTACCGGGGCCGAGACGCCCCGCCCGTCCTGTACGTTGGTCGGCTGCATCCAGCGAAATGTGCTCGGTGCGGAGGCGGGAAAGGCCCGAAGGCGGATCATACACCAGGGTGCGCGTATAGCCGCAGTCGACCACCACTCCGATACCCTCAATGGTGAGGCTGGTTTCGGCGATGGACGTGGCCAAAACTATCTTGCGTTGCCCATCCCGGCTGGGCTGAATGGCCGCATGCTGCGCCGCTAAGGGCAGTTGCCCGTATAACGGATGGATGGCCGAAATCATGGGGTGGGCAAGTAACCGTTGTTCACAGCTGCGTATCTCCGCCTCTCCCGGCAGGAAGGCGAGGATATCGCCTTGCTGTTCGCGCCAAGCGCGGATGATGGTGCGCGCACATTGGCTAGCCAGGTCTTCGGGGCTGGAGTCCTCCGTGTGGATGACGGCGACGGGATACATACGCCCCTGGCTCTCGACTACCGGGGCGTCGAGCAGTTGGGCCAGTGCATCGGTATCTAACGTGGCCGACATGACGAGCATGCGCAGGTCGGGCCGTAGCACCTGCTGGCTTTCCCGGCACAGTGCCAAGGATAGGTCGGTATGCAACCGTCGCTCGTGGAACTCATCGAAGATAACGGCTCCCACATCTTCCAGTGCGTTATCCTGGTGCAGCATGCGAGTGAGGATGCCTTCGGTGACCACCTCAATGCGTGTGCGCGAAGACGTTTGGTTTTCGAAGCGGACCCGGTAGCCCACGGTTTCTCCGGCCTGCTCGCCTAGGAGTGCCGCCATACGGCGGGCAATGCTACTGGCAGCCAAGCGGCGTGGTTCGAGCATGATGATTTTGCGACGCTGCAACCATGGTTCATCGAGAAGGGCGAGTGGAACGATGGTGCTTTTCCCAGCTCCCGGCGGCGAACCAATGATAATGCTCGTATGTACAGCGAGTTGCTCCCGCAACTGCGGCACAATTTCCATGATGGGGAGTGCGATATGTGAAAAGTCGACCGGCATAGCCAAGAAACCCCACAAAGATAAAAAACGCAACCAATCCCGCAGCCAATCGATTTGAGAAGCCTACACACGAAAGAACATGGTAAAATACAGTCAGTATAAGCTAAAAAAGAGGTGATTTTACGTCTAAATGTAAATTCTACATTCATCTAAGGGGCTTGTAATGATAAAATACAGTCATCATTGGTTAACGAAGAGGTGTGATGGAACGCGAATACCACCGACCTTCGTATAACGAAGTAGCGCACTGACCGATAGTTGCTGTTCACTATACAGCTGTAACGCACCGTTTTTGTCACTGTGCAGCGAACCGGATGGACCCGGATAAACCCGATAAAATACGATTACCAATTATGATAAGTTTTATGAAAACAGCGATGAACAAAATGATGTTGGCCTGCTTACTGCTGGGCCTTACTGTTCATGCCTATGCCACCTTGCCGCTGCCCACCTTGTTGCAGCCCAAACAGGTGAGGGGAACAGTTACCGAAGAAGGTACCAGCCAGCCGCTGGTGGGTGCCAGTGTTTACATTAAGGGAACGACAGTAGGTACCGTGACAAATGCTACTGGGGCATTCGAGATCGATGTAGCCGATGAAGATGCCATCCTCGTGTTTTCCTACACGGGTAAGAAAGTGGAAGAGCGGCCGGTAAAGGGGCTATCCGTCATCAACGTGGTGATGGGAGAAGACGAGACCATGCTGCAGGAAGTGTACATCGGCTACATGACCCAACGGAAGGCAGATGTTACCGGTTCGATTGCGATGGCTACGGCCGAGGATATTTCCAAAAACCCATCGGCTAATGCCATGAAATCCCTCCAAGGAAAGCTATCGGGGGTACATATTACCACTAATGGAGGTAATCCCGCAGAAGGTGTTACCGTTCAAGTCCGGGGGCTTTCCTCGTTGTCGGGGGGCGTAAAGCCGTTGATCGTGCTGGATGGTATGCCGACGGAAAACCTGAACCTCCGCGATATCAACTCAGCCGATATCGAATCCATACAGGTACTGAAAGATGCGGCATCGGCCAGTATCTACGGTGCACGGGCGTCGGGCGGTGTTATCTTGATCCAAACGAAGAAGGGCAAGATAGGCCAGACCAAGGTGGAGTACAACGGCAGCGTGGCCATGAGTAAGGTGATTAACCGGCCTACCTTGTTGAATGCCGAGCAGTATGGCATCGCCACGTTCCGGGCATATGCTTACGATGAGCAGGTGTATGGCATGGCGATGAATTTGCCGAGCACCTATGATTTCACGTGGCACCGGGATGAAAACGGCCGGCCGGTACTGGAATCGGTAAAACCTGCCGAATGGCTGAATACCGAACAAACGGTGAAGGGTGCTGATACGGACTGGCTTGGCGAAATTCTCCGGCCAGCGGTGATGACCAACCATCAATTGGTGGTCTCCAGCGGTACGGAGCGGTCCAGGAGCCTGTTTTCCCTGGGGTATTACGACAATGAGGGAACACAGATACATACCTTCTTCAGGCAATACTCTATCCGTGCCAACAACGAGTACAGCCTCATCAACAACCGACTGAGAATAGGAGAGAACCTCGCCGTTTCTTACCTGCAATTCCGCGATGCGAATGAGTTGCGTTGGGCATTGATCAATCCGCCCGCTGGCCCCGTTTACGACATCAACGGTGGATGGGCGGGTGCCCCCGGCTTTGATGACTTTACCAACCCGGTGCGCGTATTGACAGATAACCAAGATAATATCGCCAACTACGTGAAGGTGATCGGAAATGTGTTTGCCGATCTGGATATCTGGAATGGCATTTCAGCACGCACGCAATTCGGGGTAGATTACGGCAATTCCTATAGCCGTAACCTGGAAAAGGAATGGTCTGAAACCGGTGGTCGGAACAGCGATGGCGAAAATTACGTGCGGAGCGACCAATCGCATCCCTTGAGTTATGTATGGACCAATACGTTGTCATACAACATGAGCAACGATAAGCATAGCCTCGATGCCGTGGCAGGTGTGGAATATACGCGGTTTGTGCAGGAAGGCTTTTGGGCCAGGAGAGAAGGTGTGTACCTAGAGGATCGCGATTTTGCCCACCTCGGTATTACCACCGGCTCGAAATATTCGCTGGGCAGTTCGGCGGATGAATATGTGTATTTCTCGTTATTCGCCAAGGCGAATTATGTGTACGATCAGAAGTACCTGCTTTCTGCAACTGTGCGCCGCGACGGCTCATCACTCTTCGGTGCAGAAAATAGATACGCAATATTCCCAGCGTTTTCTGCGGGCTGGCGGATTAGCAACGAGCCATTTATGCAGGACCATGAAGTGATATCCGATTTCAAGCTCCGTGCGGGATGGGGCGCAAACGGAAGTGTGCAAGGATTGCCCCGGGGCTATACCTCCACGCCGTTTACAACCGACTACTTTGGTACCTCGTACCCCATCGAGGGTAATGAAAACGGGGACCTCTACTCTGGCTA
The DNA here is from genome assembly GCF_035818675.1 of Parapedobacter flavus. Lineage (NCBI taxonomy): Bacteria > Pseudomonadati > Bacteroidota > Sphingobacteriia > Sphingobacteriales > Sphingobacteriaceae > Parapedobacter > Parapedobacter flavus. The sequence continues at coordinate 84,463 of NZ_JAYKZZ010000010.1, read as the reverse complement.
TCGCCGGACATGGCTAGGAAACCCGGCTCTAAAATGGGAAACCACCACCCAAACCGATGTCGCAGTTGATTTTGGTCTCTTTGATAACCGGCTGACGGGATCATTGGGTTATTATTTCAAAAAAACAAGCGATATACTCGTGCAAACGCCTTACATCGCCGCCATGGGTGAGGGTGGTGAGCCTTGGATCAATGGGGCCGATATGAACAACCAAGGGTTTGAATTTGAAGTCGGCTACCGCAACGACCCGCAACGCGAATTCCGGTATGCCATTTCGGCCAATGTGGGAACTTATAAAACCGAAATCGTAAGCTTACCCGAAAACGTAATCAATAAATATCCCGGTGATGGAGTGTATGATCTGGTATTGGGCCTGACACCGCATATCTTGTATGGTCTGGTGGCCGACGGCATATTTAAGACGCAGGCAGAGGTAGATACCCATGCCGAACAACCGGGAAAAGCCGTTGGACGTATCCGGTATAAGGACCTGGATGGAAATGGTGTTGTACAGGACTTTGACCGGGCATATATCGGAATTACCGACCCCGATTTCTTTGGCGGCATGACTGTCGACCTGAGTTACCGCAATTTCGATCTGAACGTGTTTTTTCAAGGTGTCTTTGGGAATCAAGTGGATAACGCCTGGAAGCGCGAATCTGACCTCTGGAACATTACCGTGCCCGCACATAAAAACCACGAGACGCGTATCCTGGATGGCTGGTCGTTCGATAATCCGAACTCCGATATTCCGGCTATCTCCAACTCAACCCAAAATGCTGAAAACCGCTTTTCGAGCTATTATGTGGAAAACGGGTCTTACCTGAAGTTGAGGAATATGGAGCTCGGGTATACACTTCCCGCAGCTGCTTCGAGCAAACTGATGATGCAGCACCTGCGTTTATATGCTTCGGCCCGGAATGTATTCACGTTAAAAAAGAGCTGGGGCGACGACCGGTTTACCAGCATTGACCCCGAGATGCCGGGTTACGGCTACCTGACGCCGTTCTTTTTAACTTTTGGTGTTAATGTTACTTTCTAAATTGTTTGATTATGAAAACGTTTAAATTCATTATATTTTCTTCCGCATTTGTTCTCGCTGCTGCCGGTTGCGCCGATTCCCTGAATGTGGCACCTAAGCAGGTATTGGATGAGTCGCTGCTCACGAAACCCAGCGATATGGAAGGGTTTGTAACCGCGGCATACGCCCGGATAACGGATATCCCATCGTGGGATTCGCCGTTCGCCCCATGGTGGACAGGCTCCTTGCGGTCGGACGATTCATACAAAGGGGGAGGCGGCACCTGGGACGGCGACGGTTGGCATAACATGGAGATTTTCGTCACACTGCAACCGAACGGATGGCCCCTTGACTACCCGTGGTATGTATCTTACCAAATCATCCAGCGGTGCAATACCGCTATACAGCGGTTGAATACCGTTACGGAGGAGGATTTTCCTAACAAAAATTCGCGCCTCGGGGAGGTGACGTTTATCCGAGCGTTTACCCATTTCCGGTTGAAGCAGTTCTTCAAGTATATTCCTTATATCGACGAAAACGTGGTCGGTACTTCGGCCGAATTTGAAGCGGTTGCAAACCGGGACTTGTCGCAGCCAAACGACCAGTACCTATGGGAGCGCCTGCTGGCGGACTTCAAGCGTGCGGAAGAACTGTTGCCTCCGGTACAACCCGAGAAGGGGCGTATTGATAAAAATGCAGCGACTGCGATGGTTGCCCGCACACTCATGTTCATGGCCTATGAGCAGGATGATCGTAACCAGGTGACGGACATTAACAAAGAACGACTTAACGAGGCATTGACATACCTGAATAAACTGACCGATCAGGAAGGCGCAAAGGTGGGCTTGCAACCCGATTTTGCGGAGAACTTTGATATCGCTTTTGACAACAACACCAAAGAATCGATTTGGGAAATCCAGTATTCCATTGACGATGGCAGTTCGTCGGGCGGGAAAATAAACCGAAGCGAGGGTTTAAATCACCCGTTCAATTGGGGCGGATACCAGTGCTGTGGTTTCCACCAAATCAGTTATACCATGGCTAATGCCTTTAAAACCGGTCCCGATGGGTTGCCATTATTCGACACCTACAATGAGACCAGCTACGCAGATGGTGAGGCGGCATATTTTGAAGAAAACACGTTCGACCCCCGCTTTAGCCACACCGCTGCCGCGCCCGGGCTGCCGTGGAAGTACGATGCGGATATGTTATTTGAAAAAGCCGGGATCCGGAACGGGGCAGAATACGGCTATTTCAAATCCATCAAAGAACTGGTGCCGCCCGATTGCGATTGCCTGCTGTACGACGGATGGCAATTCAACTCGATGAATAAACGGATGATCCGCTACGACGAAGTGGTATTGTGGAAGGCCGAAGTACTCATCCAATTGGACCGGTGGGACGAGTCGCTGCCCTTGATCAACAAGATACGGGAACGTGCGGCCAATAGCACGGATCGGCTGGTCATGGTAGATGGATCACCCTCGCTGGATTATCACATCGAGCCCTATAAACCGGGCGTGAATTGCGAGTGGACTAAGGAGTTTGCATGGAAAGCCATGCAATGGGAAAACCGTCTGGAAATGGCTGCCGAAGGGCGCCGTTTCTTCGACCTGCAACGGTGGGGTGTTTTAGAAGAAACGATGAATGAATACTTCGATGTTGAAAAAGACAGGTTCTCGTGGATGGGTGTGGCGCGCTTTACGGCTGGGCGCGACGAGTATTTTCCCATACCGCAGGCACAAATTAACTGGGCAAAAGGTAATTACACACAAAATATTGGGTACTAATAGCAAATATTCGTTCGTTATGAAGAGATTTTCAGTTCATGTCCTGCTGGTTATACTTACCGTTGGAGTGTTTTCAAGTTGTTACGATCGGGGCATCGTGGATAAGAAAGATTTTGACCATTCATTGCCTAATGTAGAAGGCCTGGATTATACCAAGGTGGGAAACACCCTGACGATTACCTGGGATTTTCCGGCCGATATTTCGCCGGCATTTCGGCGTCCGTTGGAGGTGAGTATCCAAAAAGTAGAGAATGATATCTACCGCGATGTCATCATCGCGGGTGGCGAAGGCACGTCGACTGAAATCCCTATCGATTCGGGTAAGTCGTATCGGTTCGTGGTCAAGCTCGCCGGTAATTTATCAGACGAAGCCCGGGAAACCGGAAAGCCAGATCGGGTCTATTCATCCGGTCTGGTACTTGAGGTCCAGTAAATTAAGTGCAATGAGGCTAAGGCATATTAAGCAGGCGGGTGTATATGTCGCTTTAGGCCGATGGCTGTGCCTGTTGGCTGCATGCGGTAGCGATGGCAATATGCCGACGTATGTGCCCACAGATGAGATCACCGCATCGGTTGATACCCTGGTGCCCGATAAGGTGACCAAGAACGTATCGACAACGTTATATTTCGATGATCTCGACGGCATCGCGTACGTGCTAGTGCGGAAAAGCGGGGGCGATCAGTTTTCACGGCAGATAAGCCGGTCGGAGCTTGGTGATGCCTATGCATTTACATACACCATCCAATCGTCCGACCCGGAATCTTTCCGGTTGGTACTTACGGCCCATTATAACGATGGTAACGTCTCGAACGAGCTGTCCCTGCAGGTAGACAACCGTTGGGGGTTTTTTATCCGCAGGGTTACCCGCATTGCGCGGGTAACCGGAAGGCCGATGTCGGGTGAAACATTTGCCAGTCCGAATAATACCGCTACCACATGGAATGTGGGCGGTACGGATCTCGGCGTGGTGTGGGAAATGGAGCCGGGCGCCTATGGCCTCTTCTTTGGCGATACCTATGGTCATGACTTTGCGCCAAACCCCGCCAGCCCCGGTCCTAATGGTGGTAGCTGGCGTAGCAATGTGCTGGCATTCTCGACCGATAAAGATCTGGCGGATGGGTTGACCTTGAGTGCGATGGCCACGGGCAATGGCGGGAACGCCCGCGAGATTATCTACAGCGCCAAGGATGTGTCGGGCAACGGCGATTGGACGTCGATCCCCACAGCGGCCATCCGTGCCGCCGGTTTTGATTATGTGCATTATTTCAACATGCGGTCGTGGACGGGATGGGTTACCAATTACTCGGGGCTTTACAAATCGACCGATGACGGCCAGACGTGGGCAAAATGTGAGGATGTGACCTTCCCGGCCAACAGTTCGTTCGGACAGGCAGGGTATTTCAAGAAAGACGGGTATGTATATATGGTGGGCACACAAACCGGCCGGGATAGTCCGGCACGCCTAGCGCGGTTCTTGGAGGCTGAAATCGAAAATTTGCCGAACTACGAATACTGGGATGGCACAGCTGGCCAGTGGGTACAAGGCGACGAAAACCGGGCAACCGTACTCATCGACGACAAAGTGGGCGAGCTTTCTTTCATCTATAATGAAACCCTTGAAAAGTGGATAGTTGCTTATTTTAATGGAGACCGGTATGAGCTGACCCTACGTACGGCCGACGACATTACCGGACCGTGGAGCGCACCATATACATTGGCGTCGGGCAGCGAATATGCCCAGCTGTATGGTTCTTATATCCATCCCGTATCGGTAACGGGCAACGACCTGTATTTCCTAATGTCGATGTGGCTGCCTTATAACGTGTTTTTGATGAAAGCCGAACTGGCGGACATGGGCGAATTTTAATGGAAAGCCCGGCTTGATGATGGGCCGGGCTACCGTGGGAAATACAGGGCTCGAACCTGTGACCCCTACCTTGTCGAGGTAGTGCTCTGAACCAACTGAGCTAATTTCCCAATGCGTGCTGCAAAAATAGCTTTTTTTGCGGATGGTACAAATCATTTTTATCGGCTCGCTTGCCGGGTAGCCCAACTATTTTCGTAGATTTGTGGAATACTCAACACACAGATAGGCATTGACATCTTTATCAACCCATATAGCAAACGAGAATACGCTGAGCGTTTTTATACAACGTTTCGAGCGGGCGCTCCGTGAGGCTTTTTACGAACAGGCAGATATCAACCAACTTAGTCTCCAACGCGGGCTTCCGGCGGCGGTTTGGACCCGTATTATGAATGAGGTGCCACTATCGGTAGCAATACCGACCGAATATGGGGGTAGGGGCAGTATCGTTAAGGAATGCTTGGCGCTGCTTTCTGCGGCCTCATATGAGTCGCTACCGCTCTCGCTTACCTTTGGTATCAATATCGCGTTGTTCCTGGAGCCAGTATCTAAATATGCTAATGAGCAGGTGAAAGCGCCGATATTTGACCGGTTTTTGACACAGCAGAGCATGGGCGGGTTGATGATTACCGAACCGGATTATGGAAGTGATGCCCTCAATATGCGCACGTCTTACCGTACCGCGGGTGAAGATTACCGAATTACCGGCACCAAGCATTGGCAGGGCCTTACAGGGCAGGCCGACTTCTGGTTGGTGACGGCGCGTGGTCAGCTTCCTAACGGTGAATTGGCCCGGGATATTGATTTCTTCATCACCGACAACGCCGTTCCAGCCCAACAGATTAAAGTGGAACGGTTGTATAATAACTTGGGGCTTTACATGATTCCCTATGGGCTGAATACAATCGATATTCAGGTGCCAGCACAACAGCGTTTGGTTGCCGAAAGCACGGGCATTAAGATGATGCTTGACATCCTGCACCGCAGCAGGATGCAGTTTCCGGGAATGGGCATGGGCTTCATCAAGCGGATGCTCGACGAGGCGATAGGTCACTGTAGCCAACGTATGGTTGGCAGCAGTAACCTACTGGCGCTGGATTCTGTTCAGTTCCAGCTATCGCGTATTCAGGCAGCATATACCATCTGCTCGGCCATGTGCCACCGCAGCAGTCACATTAGCGGCATAGCCAACAATCTTGCTATGGAAGGCATTGAAGCGAACGCAATGAAGGCTTTGGTGACAGATCTGATGCAGGAATCCGCGCAGCTTTGCCTGCAGGTATCGGGCGCCAATGGCTACAAGATCAGCCACATTGCGGGGCGCGGTATTGTAGACAGCAGGCCTTTCCAGATTTTTGAGGGTTCGAACGAGATGCTTTATACCCAGATTGCCGAGATGATGATAAAGAAAATGCGAAAAGGCAAGGAACCTAATCTTGCCGCATTTTTAGCTACATACGATCTTACCCGCGACGCTTCGGCGTATTTTAAAGATACATTGGACTTTGCGCCAGGCGAGGGACTGATGCAGCGGAAATTGGTTGACTTGGGAAAAATAATCAGCCGGGTTATCGCGGCGAGCTATGTGTTGGCCCTCGCTAACGATGGCTTCCGGGACGACTTGGTAACCGGTAGCATTGAACATCTACGCAGGGATATTGCACACCTCGTGTCCAATTTATACTTGGATAGTCGAGTGAAGGTGATCGACGACTATGTAACTGGAAGCGACTGGCTTTCGTTTACCTAAGCCAAGTCGCTCTCAAATTTTTAAACAGCAGCGCGGTAACGGTGCTGCGGCCGCCTACGCTTATTGTTGTTTCGCTTTTTATTCGGATTTGCAGCTGCCTGCGCTTGCTTTGGTTTCTCCTCGTATTCAGTGAGGTCCTTTGGTACGTACGGATGGTCGGTTACCATCGGCAACTGTTGTTTAATCAGCTTGCAGATATCCCAAAGGTATTCACGCTCCTCGATATCACAGAAAGAAAGGGCTGTGCCCAATTCACCCGCCCGGCCGGTACGGCCGATGCGGTGCACATACGTTTCCGGCTCATTGGGCAGGTCGTAGTTGATGACCAGTTGTAACCGGTCAATATCGATGCCCCGCGCGGCGATGTCGGTAGCGACCAACACCGTGATGGTACCCGCTTTGAATGCTTTCAACGCCTTCTGGCGGGCCTGTTGCGATTTGTTGCCGTGGATGGCTTCGCCGCTGATGCCTACCTTCCGTAGTTTACGGACAATTTTATCGGCCCCGTGTTTTGTACGGGAAAACACCAAAACATTATCACCACCTTCCTCGCGCACGAGGTGGGCGAGGAGGTTGATCTTATCGGGCTTGGCCACCGGGTAGACGGCTTGCTTGATGGTATCGACTGTAGAAGAAACGGGCGCAACGGCAATCTGCTTCGGGTTGCGGAGGATGGCACTGGCCAGTTTTTCGATCTCCTTGGGCATGGTTGCCGAAAATAACAACGTTTGGCGATCGGTTGGAATCATGGCGATGACGCGCTGGATATCCTTGATAAAACCCATGTCAAGCATGCGGTCGGCCTCGTCTAACACGAGGAACCGGACACTTTGCAGCGATAATACCCGTTGGTTGATGAGGTCGAGCAGTCTGCCGGGCGTAGCTACCAATATTTCCGGACGCCTGCGCAGCTCCTTGATCTGGTTGACCGCTGAGACGCCGCCGAATACGACGGTATGCCGCAGATGGGTCTTACTCACGTATACGGCAATGTTTTCGCCGATCTGTATGGCAAGTTCCCGCGTAGGTGCAAGGATAAGCGCTTTGGGCCCGCGATAGGTCCCCTCGTTTTTCTTCACCAGCAACTGCTCGATGATGGGCAGCGAAAAGGCGGCTGTTTTGCCGGTGCCTGTTTGCGCACATGCCAAAACATCGTGGCGTTGTAAAATAGTGGGGATGGCTTGTTCTTGTATGGGGGTGGGGGTTTCATAACCCGCAGTTTCCAAAGCCTCCATAATGGGCTTGGAAAGATTCAATGATGTAAATTGCAAAATGTTAATATTAAAGATGTTGAATACATAACAACATCGCTACCCGGTCTAATACGGATATTTTGAGCGGATGGCTGCAAAGGTAGGCATAATTATCGGGAAAGGTGTTTCATGATAAGCAATCACCTCCGAGCGGCGTCCTACGCCCGCCACCCGGAAGGCAATTGTTAGTTTACTTGTTGGTTCTCTCAATGCTATGCATCGCCCTCAGGTATCTCGTCAATTTCTGTTTTCGTTTATTCTTCGTTATCCTCGTCAATATTGCTCTCTTTATAGTAATGAGCCACATCATGTTGATTTAATGTTTAAGGTTATTTAAGTAGTGTTAGATACGATTGTTTCGAATTGCATTTTGGTCTGATTGGTGATGTCAAGCATCAACAAGCTTTTTCTTTTTTATGCCGAACCGTTCGGCGCAATGGCTAAGCATATAGCTCTTTCCACGGATTAAATAGGCGAGAAACATAGCTTCGCTTAGCTTGTCCAAGTACTCAAAGATTTGGTACGCGTTGTCGTAGTATTCCGAAAAACTTTCATCGCTGAATACCAAACGTATCATTTCGTCTAAGGTAGTTTGCCATTCAGCGAGTGTTTTGAAAGTGAAAAAGACCTCCATGAACCTGCGTAAATCCCAAAATTCGTCTATCGTTAATTTATTAAACTTAACGAGCGTACCTTTATACATATCTTCGTCGTAGATTTCCCGGCAGAGGCCTACTACTTCTGTTCGGTATAGCGGGCTTTCTCTCGCGGTTTTCCAATCAGGGTAGCGAACCATTAAGACGTAGAGTAATTCGATGTGTTTGAGGAATCGCTCATATAGAAAAAACATTTCGCCGTAATCTTGTCCGTTGAAGCCGCTGTTTCGGCAAGCAGTCGCGCGGATGAATCGATGCGTGTCTTCTGCTGTATAATCCAACGAAGTCTCACTACAGCATAATTCCACCAACGCTATTAGCGGGTTTTCGAACTCTTCGTCGGTTAGGTGCCGGAATTTTCTTCTTTTTAATTTCTTAATTTCCATGGTCTAGTTTTTTGGGTTTAGAAATAAATTTGTTGCCAACAAAGATAGTATCTTTTGATGTGTAATGCAAATATTTTTAGTTTTCTTTTATCAAGACCTCCGTGTCTGCCCTGGAATGCGTCGTAGCCAGTGTCAATAACTTGTTTTGAAATACGACAAATTATCCTTACTTTTGGAAAAATGTCGCATATGGAAGTAGGTCACAGAAAGGAAACGAAGGTTTATTGGGATGTCGCATCGCTATTAGGCGGCAAGAAAGTCTTGGGTACGACCGTAAAAACGGAGTTTGACCTCATCGAACTGAGTAATGAGGGGTTGAAACGTGAATCGCTCGACGCATTGATTTCGTTTTTATGTGTCGCAAAGAAATATTTTGTGGAAGAGGTACTCGATCTTTCGGTGAAGACGATTGAGCGCAAGCGACCTGACGATAGACTGGGTCGGCATACCTCTTCACATATCATTGAGATTGCCAAAGTAGTGGAGCATGCGGTGGCGGTTTTCGAGGATGATGATAAGGTACGCGATTGGTTGACCACGCCCAACCGATCGATAAACAGTATGCGTCCGTTGGAGCTGTTTCATATGCCTACCGGTCTTGCACTGGTCAATACGGTATTAGGGCGTATTGAAGAGGGGGTGTATTCTTGATGCAGCTCTACCGGATTGCGAAGACGAAGCAGCGGACCACCGACTTATCAGGGATGGGAGCCTACAAATTTGGAGGACGTTGGAACAATCCGGGCACCTATATGCTCTATACCAGCGAAAACAGCTCGCTGGCTTACCTGGAAAACCTGGTGCATTTCGATGCGGCTATTACGCCGCCGAAGTTGTTTATCATGGAAATCAGCGTAATGGAGAAGCCGGGGATGATCTATACCTTGCCCGATTCGGCGTATCCCAAGCAATGGATGAAACTTGGGCAACTGGAGAACAAACGGCTGGGCGATCGCTTGATGCGGGACGCCGGTTACCTAGGCGTCCGGATACGTTCGGCCGTCAATCCGAAGGAATTCAATTGCTTGTTGAATCCATTATACCCGGGCTACCATGAGTTGGTGCGCGTAACGTCGGTGGAGCAACTTCCCGTAGACGGTCGCCTTATGCACATCAAGATGGGGAAGTGACCAGCGTGGTGGCTACCCGCCGATCGCGGAACACCAACAAGAAAAGAATAGCCAGTACGAGGGCATAGCCGGCAAAGGTAAACCAGATGCTCGGCCAGTCGCGAATACCATCTACGCCTGTAAAATGATCGACCACCCACCCACTTCCGTAGCCGCCGATGATGGCACCGAAGCCATTGGTCATGATAATAAACAAACCTTGGGCGCTCGAACGGATTTTCGGCTCGGCAACTTTCTCCACATACAACGAGCCCGAGATATTAAAGAAATCGAACGCCATGCCGTAAATGATCATCGACAGTACCAATAGATAAAGTTTGTCGGCAGGATTCCCCAGTCCGAACAGCCCGAAGCGGAAAACCCAGGCGATGATGCTAAACAGGATTACTTTGCGGATACCGAAACGGGTGAGGAAAAAGGGGATCAACAGGATGAAGAATGTCTCGGAGAGCTGCGAGATGGAAAGTAACAAGTTGGGGTGCTGCACGCCGAACGAATCGGGGTACATGGATTTGAAATCGTTTAGAAATGGTCCACCAAACGCATTGGTAATCTGCAGCGCAGCGCCCAACAGGAGCGAGAAAAGGAAGAACAGCGCCGTGTTTCTCTTTTTGAGTAATACAAACGCATCCAACCCTAAAGATGATATGAGCGTTTTTCTGCGGGTTTCGTCGAGATAGGGCGGTGAGGGCGGAACGGTGAGGGCATATCCGGCCAGTAATAAGCCGGCTGCGGCCGATACGTACAGTTGGTTGGTGCTTTGGGTCCATCCCAGCAGGTCGACGGCCCACATGGCTACGATGAAGCCAACCGTACCCCAAACCCGGATAGGAGGGAAGGCCTTCACCACGTCGAATTGCCGCTGTGAAAGCACATTGTAGCACACCGCATTGGATAACCCAAGGGTAGGCATATAAAACAGCGAATTAAGCAGCATGAAACTGTAAAACGAACTGAAATCCGTCATGTTCGCCGCGCCAATCAACGCACAGGCACCGATAAGATGGGCGGTGGCGTAGACCCGCTCGGCATTCACCCAGCGGTCGGCCACGATACCGAGCAAGCCTGGCATGAAAATGGAAGCGATACCCATGGTGGAGTAAACCGACCCGATCTGCAGGCCCGAAAATCCGAGTTGACTACCCATATAACTACCGAGCGATATGAGCCAAGAGCCCCACACAAAAAACTGAAGGAAATTCATTACGATCAGTCGCGTCTTTATCGGCATGGCGATCGGCTATTTGGGGCTGTGACCCCGGAAACATGACAGGTGGGCTGCGGGTTCATTCAGGAGGATTTTCGACGCGTGATTTCGTCGCGGATGCGGGCAGCTTTCTCATAAAGCTCATCGGACAGCGCCTTCGCCAGCGTGTCCTGAAGCTGGTCATCGCTCATCGACGTGAAAGACGATTTGACGTCGTTGGTTACCATGGTTTCGGGGGTATCTGTACCGGATGGTTCGATGTTTTCCAGAAAAACAAAATCATTACCTTCGATGACAATACCCGCTGAGGCTAAGATGAACTCGTAGCTGTATACGGGTGCTTTGAAGCGGACAGCTAATGCAATCGCGTCTGATGTGCGGGCATCGATTTCAGTTTGTTTACTACCATCATTGAAGAGTATTTTTGCATAGAAGATACCATCTACCAAGTTATAAATAATCACCTCGTCGATGCGGATGTGGTACGTTTCGGCAAAGGCCTTGAACAGGTCGTGTGTAAGCGGTCGGCTCGGCTTCATCTTCTCGATTTCGATGGCAATTGCCTGCGCTTCGAACCCGCCGATGATGATGGGAAGTCGGCGGCGCCCGGTCACCTCGCCAAGCACAAGTGCATAGGCACCCGATTGGGTTTGGCTGTAAGACAGACCGACGATATCTAGTTTAATTTTCTTCATACCTGATTGGATGCAGGATTACAAAGATGCGAATTGTTATCGAAAAACCAACCGATCAGTTGCCTTTATACGCTTTTATAGCCGCAGTCAGTTTGGGTACGACTTCGAAAGCATCGCCCACGATACCATAATCAGCTACTTTGAAAAAGGGCGCCTCGGGGTCCTTATTGATGACCACGATGGTTTTTGAAGCGCTCACACCCGCCAGATGCTGGATGGCCCCCGAGATGCCGATGGCGATGTATAGGTTGGGGCTCACGGCGATACCGGTTTGGCCGACATGTTCCGCATGTGGACGCCAACCGGCATCAGAAACCGGCTTGGAGCAGGCCGTAGCCGCTCCGAGGATATCGGCCAACTCTTCGATCATCGCCCAGTTTTCTGGCCCTTTAAGTCCACGGCCGGCGGATACCACGATTTCCGCATCGGGGAGGGATATTTTGTCCGTTACGCGGACGATATCCCGAATCACGGCTTGCAGGTCGCTCGCGGAGACATCAGGGCTGAAGGTTTCTATCGATGCCGTGCCGCCCGTTTCACGCGCTTCAAACGCATTGGGGTTCAGGGCGACCACCTTTTTGGCCGCATTAAGTTCAGTTAAGGCAAAAGCTTTGCCCGAAAACGCCGTTTTCTTTACCCTTAGCTTGTCGCCGTCAATCTCTGGCAATTCTACTGCGCCATCGGCCAAGGCGGCCTCCAGCTTGGCGGCCACCCGTGGCGCCAGTCCCTTGCCACTGAACGTATTGGAGATGATTACGACGGTAGCTCCTGTATGTTGCGCAGCCGCAGCGATGACAGACGCATAGGCCTGGTTAATGAATTGCGTGAGCCTATCAGACGACACGTGGAGCACCTTGGCCGCGCCGTAATTGCCCAGCGCTGCCAGATCGGCCGGTTCCACGTCACCGATAGACACGGCCGTAACCGAGGCGCCCATCAGGTCGGCGATAGCCTTGGCATAAGAAACCACTTCGTACGCTGATTTTTTAAACTTTCCTTCCGTATGTTCGGTATATACTAGAACTGACATGGTACGTTTATTTTGCTATTTGACATATGGTTTCACTACTAAATCACCCGGGCTTGGCTGTGCAACAGGTCAACCAATTTTCCCACATCGTTGGCATCGACCAGCGTAACGCTGCTCCGCGGCTCGGGCGATTCGTAACTGACGATGCGGGAGAGCTGGGGTACCGATATCGGGGGGACGACCTCCAATGGTTTGGTGCGGGCACTCATGATGCCACGCATATTTGGGATGCGGGGCTCTGCAACACCTTCGGCGGTACCTATGACCAGCGGCAATGGGATGGAAAGTACCTCTTTACCACCTTCGATTTCGCGGTCTACAATGACCTTGTTACCATCGATATCCACACGTTTGGCGGTCGACACGGAAGGGATGCCCAATAGCTCGCCGACATAGGCAGCTACTTGGCTACCATTGTAATCAATCGACTCGCGCCCGGTAAGGATGAGGTCAAACGGGTGGTTTTTGGCGTAGGCGGCAATCTGTTGTGCTACGAACCACGCATCGCGAGGTGCAGCGTCCACACGCACAGCTTCGTGGGCACCGATGGCTAATGCCTTTCGGATGGTGGCTTCCGTAGTAGCCTCGCCAACGTTGATGACAGTGACCTTACCGTCCCCGCCGTCGGTCAGATCGATAGCCTTAGCAAGCGCAATCTCATCGTATGGATTGATGATGTATTGGATGCCTGCCGTGTTGAGCGCCGTACCCTCAGCCGTAAACGTGATCTTCGACGTGGTGTCCGGAACATTACTGATGCAAACTAATATATTCATAACAACTGGTTTTCTACAAAAATCAGCAAACTTTTTTTATTATGCAAGCATAGTATTTTATTGACGTAGCTTGTCCACGTCGATCGTATGCTGTATATTTACGGCCATTGCAAAATAAGCTACGATGAATGAAAACACCTCTTCCGCCGGTAGGCGTTGGCATTTAGCTATGCAGGCCGAGCGACCACTGCAGATTGTTGGTGCCATTAATGCCAACCACGCTTTGCTCGCTGCGCAGGCAGGTTTTAAAGCCATATACCTTTCGGGGGGCGGTGTGGCTGCGGGTTCTTTGGGCGTGCCCGACTTGGGTATTACCCAACTGCCCGATATCCTGGTGGATGTGGAGCGCATCACCAACGTTTGCGATACACCCCTGTTGGTGGATGTGGATACCGGATTCGGCCCGTCGGCATTCAACGTGGCGCGGACGGTGAAAAGTCTAATAAAAGCCGGCGCCGCAGCCATACACATGGAAGACCAGGTAGGGGCGAAGCGCTGTGGCCATCGCCCGAACAAAGAGCTGGTGAGCAAAGCGGAGATGGTAGACCGGTTGAAGGCGGCTGTGGATGCACGTACCGATGATCGGTTTGCCATTGGTGCCCGTACCGATGCGCTGGCGAACGAGGGATTGGAGGCGACATTGGAAAGGGCAGTGGCGTATACGGAGGCAGGTGCCGATTTTATTTTTGCCGAGGCGGTGAGCGAACTGTCTCAATACCGTGCTTTTACCGATGCAACGGGACTGCCGGTATTAGCCAATATCACCGAATTTGGCATGACACCCCTATGGAGTGTAGCAGAACTGGAAGCGGCGGGCGTAGGGCTGGTGTTATACCCGCTGTCTGCATTCCGCTCGGCCAACAAGGCGGCAGCGAACGTCTATAGCCACATTCGTAGGGAAGGTACCCAAAAAGCAGTGCTCGACACCATGCAGACACGAGTAGAATTGTATGAAAGCATCGGGTATTACGATTACGAACGGAAGCTGGATGAGTTGTATGGGAAATAGTCGTTAGTCTTATTGTGAAGAAGTGAACGAATGATAATGCATAAATAGATACGTGATGAGTGATAGCAACCAGCAAACGGGTTTTAAGCCTAAGAAATCGGTGGCCTTGTCGGGCGTAGTAGCAGGAAACACTGCCCTATGTACGGTGGGCCGGAGCGGCAATGACCTTCATTACCGCGGCTACGATATCCTCGATTTGGCCGAGGGGGCTTCTTTTGAAGAGGTGGCACACCTGCTTATCCATGGGCGACTGCCAACCGCCACGCAGTTGACGGCTTACCAGCGAAAACTGAAATTGCTGCGCGGGCTGCCTCAAACCGTAAAAAAAACGTTGGAACAGATACCGGCTGCAGCGCATCCCATGGATGTGATGCGTACCTATACGTCGGTGCTGGGCTCTATTTACCCCGAGCGCGACGCTCATAACCCGGTAGGCGCTCGCAACATCGCCGATAAGCTATTGGCATCCTATGCGTCCGCGCTGTTATATTGGTATCACTACGCCCATCACGGCCGACGTATCGACGTGGAAACAGATGATGAATCGATCGGTGCTCATTTTTTGCACCTGTTACATGGCCGGGCCCCTTCTGCATCATGGGCGAAGGCGATGGCCATATCACTCAACCTGTATGCGGAACATGAGTTCAATGCGTCTACGTTTACCGGTCGCGTAATTGCAGGTACGGGCTCCGATATCTACTCGTGCATTACGGGAAGCATCGGGGCACTCCGTGGACCGAAACACGGCGGCGCTAACGAAGTAGCTTACGAGATCCAGAGCCGGTATTCCCATGCTGATGAAGCTGTCAACGATGTCAAGGAGCGCCTGGCTCGCAAAGAGGTGATTATCGGCTTTGGCCATCCGGTGTATACGATTTCCGATCCGCGGAATGCGGTCATTAAAAAGGTGGCCAAGAAGCTTTCGGACGAAGCGGATGATATAGGCTTATTCTCGATTGCAGAGCGTTTGGAAACACTACTCTGGGAGGAAAAGAAGATGTTCCCAAATCTGGATTGGTTTTCGGCAGTCTCCTATCATCAGATGGATATTCCAACCTCTTTCTTTACACCGTTGTTTGTCATCGCCCGCGTAACCGGATGGAGCGCCCATGTGGTGGAGCAAAGGGAGGATGGCAAGATCATCCGGCCTAGCGCGAATTATACGGGACCGGATCCCATACATTTTGTTCCGCTAAACCATAGGAAATAGTCTTAATCAAACCATATCCGATAAGAACATAAAAGAACCAGATCAACTCATGTCATTACACCCTTCGAACGAACGGCCCGAAACCGATAAAGTAATCGCAGACATCGTGGCGTATGTACTCGATTACGAAATCACCAACGAACTGGCTTTCCAAACTGCCCATTATTGCCTCTTAGACACCTTGGGTTGTGGATTTGAGGCCTTGACTTATCCGGCGTGCACCAAATTATTGGGGCCGGTAGTGCCGGGTACCGTGGTGCCGCATGGTGCAAAGGTGCCGGGTACGGGCTACCAGCTAGATCCCGTGCATGCCGCATTCAACATCGGAGCGATGATCCGGTGGCTGGATTTTAACGATACGTGGTTGGCCGCGGAATGGGGCCACCCATCCGATAACCTGGGGGGCATATTGGCTACGGCCGACTGGCTTTCGCGTACGGCAGTTGCCAACGGTAAATCTCCGCTTACCATGCACGATGTGCTGGACGCGATGATCCGTGCCCACGAGATACAGGGTGTGATGGCGCTCGAAAATTCATTCAATAAGGTGGGGCTCGATCATGTGATCCTCGTAAAGCTGGCGTCAACGGCCGTGGTGGGTAAGCTGATGGGACTGGATCGTGACGAGCTGGTTAATGCCGTGTCGCTGGCTTTTGTCGACGGCCACTCGCTGCGCACCTATCGGCATGCCCCCAATACCGGAAGTCGCAAATCGTGGGCAGCGGGAGATGCGACCTCGCGGGCAGTGCGGCTAGCACTGATTGCCAAAACGGGCGAAATGGGATACCCTTCGGTCCTTACCGCAAAGACATGGGGTTTTTATGATGTGCTGTTTACCGGCAATGCATTCAAGTTCCAACGGCCATACGGCTCATATGTGATGGAGAATGTACTCTTTAAAATATCATTTCCGGCCGAATTCCATGCGCAGACGGCGGTGGAAGCGGCCATGGCCCTGTACCATAAATTGCATGAACACGGGAAGACAGCCGCTGACATCCAACATATCCGTATCCGTACACACGACGCGGCGATTCGCATCATCGACAAGAAAGGTCCGCTAAACAATCCGGCCGACCGAGACCATTGCATCCAGTACATGATTGCCGTACCGCTGATTTTCGGACGGCTGACAGCCGCAGACTACGAGGATAACATCGCGGGCGACCCCCGGATCGATGTCCTGCGCAACAAGATGGAGGCTGAGGAGGACGTCGGCTTTACGCGTGATTACCATAACCCCGATAAACGGTCGATCGCCAACGCGCTCACCGTAACGTTGGTTGACGGCACCATCTTGGACGAAGTGGTGGTGGAATACCCCATTGGCCATAAGCGTCGGCGAGAAGAAGGGATGCCCGTGTTGATTGAAAAGTTCAAAACCAACCTCGCCCGTATTTTTCCAGCTAAGCAGCAACGGCTGATAGCGGGCTCATCGCTGGATCTCAACGTGCTATCGGCAATGCCGGTACACGAGTTTGTGGACTTGATGGTAACTCCTTAAATAATTACCTTTGCAGGGTACGTGAAGATACTGGGATATGCCTATTACCGATAAAGACATCATCTACGAGGACAACCATTTGCTCGCCGTTAACAAGCGGGCCGGATACTTGGTGCAAGCCGATCCGGGCGGGGACGAGCCGCTGGAAGACATGGTCAATAAATACCTCACCAAGAAGTATGACAAGCCTAACGGCGCCTTTGTGGGCGTGGTACACCGGCTAGACAGACCCGTAAGCGGATTGATTCTCTTTGCCAAAACAAGCAAGGGCCTAGAGCGCATGCAGCGGTTATTCAAAGACCGGGCCATCCGCAAAACCTATTGGGCGGTGGTGCGCAGGCCGCCCGAAGAGCCGAGCGGCAAGCTGGTGCATTGGCTATCGCGCGACCGCACGCAGAATATCACCAAGGTACACACCGAATCGGCCCAGAGCCGGGTGTACGCCGAACTCGATTATCTGCTACTGGGCGAGTTGGGCGGATATTACCTGATCGAGGTATATCCGTTGACCGGTCGGACACACCAGATACGTGCGCAACTGGCCTCCATGGGGTGCCCCATTGTGGGCGATCATAAGTACGGTTACCCAAGGGGTAGCTTACGGCGTACGATATGTTTGCATGCCAAACGGCTGTCTTTTGTGCACCCTGTTAAGGATGAGCCCCTCGAATTGGAAGCCAAGTTACCCAAGGATGGCTTCTGGGATCGTTTTGAGGTTTTTGACGATAATTGATGCATCCGAAGAAGGTTGCCGGTTTGCATATCAACTCAACTTTAGGTAAGTTTGTACCATGAATATCATAAAGCGTTTCTTAGGAACGATGGCGCTGGCGGCCACGCTGATAGCTGTCCTTCCCGATTGCGCCGATGCGCAGTGTGCCATGTGTACGCTCACCGCTGAAAACGCTACCCAAAACGGCAATAATCAAGGCAAGGGCCTCAATAAGGGGATCTTATTTTTGCTGGCTATACCGTACTTAGCTGCGGCAGGCGTCGGGGTACTTTGGTATAAGAAATACCGTGGCAAAAAGACAGTGACCATGGATGACGAGCCCATTGTGTTGAATTAACACAACCGATGGCACAACATACCTCGAAAATCAGGGCAATTATAGAATCAAAATGCCCCAAGTGCAGGGTGGGGCAGATGTTTGTGGGTAGCTCTTATCAGATGAGGCGACAGCGTATGAACGATATATGCCCGCATTGCGGATTCCGTTTCGAGATTGAACCCGGATATTTTTATGCAGCCATGTATGTGAGTTACGGAATATCCATGGCACAACTCATTGCCGTTGGACTATTGACCTACGCACTAACCCGAAGCGAATCGCCCTGGGTTTACCTCATCGCATTGTTGGTAACGACTGTGGTTTCCGCACCGTTTAACTATCGTTATTCACGCCTCATCCTGCTCCATTGCCTTACGCCGAAAGTGAAATACGATCCGAAATACGAAGACGAACTGATTTAAAACGGACTCGTGATTTCTTTTAACAGCGGTAACCGCCTGTCCTTTTCCGAAACAATCAGTTGATCTGCAGCCAGCGGCCAATCGATATGCAGATCGGGATCATCCCAGCGCACACCTACTTCGCCGCTTTTGTCGTAAAACCCGGTTACCTTATAAGCAAATACGCTATGGTCTTCGAGGGCAAGGAACCCGTGTAAGAAACCGGGCGGGATCCATAGGGCGTTGGCTTGGCCGGCATCCAGGGTGATCGAAAAGGACTTTCCGTAGGTTTCGGATTGTTTACGGATGTCGACAACGACATCCAGAACGCTACCACGCAGTACCCGCACCAGCTTGCCCTGAGTCTGGGGCCCTGCTTGGGCATGCATGCCGCGCAATACGCCGCGATGCGAATACGAAAGATTATCCTGAACGAAGGTTTCGCGGATGCCGTTCGCATGAAAAGCTTTTTCGTTGTAGGTTTCAACAAAAAAGCCCCGCTCATCCGGCCAGATTTGCGGCTCGATAACGACAAGGTCGGGTATGGGTGTGGATTTGAATATCATTCAATTAATCGTTGAGGTATTTCATGGTGCTGTCAAAAAACACGATTTTGCCCGGGTACTGTGCATGGAGTCCCGTTTTAAGGACGGTCAAGCCACCTGCCTGGAAGTCGGCGATGGTCGCCCGGTCTTTGCAGCGGAGCTGTACGCAATACGTGGCCCCATCGTGGGGCGAATCTAGCAGCTCCAAAAGTGAGAACACGGCATCGGGCAGCTGTTCGTCAAATCGCGCCACATGGAGATGGGTTTTTACTGCCTCGCGGATGTCATTTTCCACAATGATCGTGACATTGTATAAATACATGGCGCGAAGATACATAATATGTCTAAAATTAATCGACTGCACCAGTTGGATAAACAAAGTTAAATTCGGATATTTAAGCGTGTAAAATTAAGGTTGCATAGCACCCTTTTACCGTAAAATTTTCCACCTTTGATTGATCAGTGAAGGGAATATTGTTATTTATGCTGCGCACTGCTTTGTTTTTAACTGCCGCTATAGCGGTTTCGTGCTTCTTGAAAGGTTGCCAAGGCCAGAAAAGTCAGTTGATACCTGTAGCGGATTTTTTTTCCGAACCAGCGAAGACCAACTTCCAAATATCGCCCAATGGTGAGTACATAGCCTATTTGGGGCTATATGGCGGTGAGAAGAACATTTATGTGATATGCGCCGGTGAAGAAGGAAATCCACAGCGTATCACCACAGAAACCGAGTGGGGCATCCATTCCTATTTTTGGGCGAACGACAATGAATTGGTCTTTACCAAAGATAAAAGGCACGATAGCCTTCAGATTTTTGCCGTACACCGAACAACGCTGGCGGTGCGCCATCTGATGCGCCCATCCACGGTGAAGTTGCGATGGATATCGCCCACCAAGGTAATCAATAACAGTTTCCTGATATCACTCAATGAGCGGGATTCGTCCGTTTTCGATGTGTATCGGCTCCGCACCGATGCCTGCAAGAAAGAACTCGTTGCCAAGAACCCTGGTAATATCATTCGGTGGTATGCGGATCTGAATGGCGAATTGCGGTTGGCATTGGCCAGCGACAGTGTAAAAGAAACCATGTTGTACCGCGACAGCGAAGATGAACCTTTCCGGCCGGTGATAAGCAATAGCTTTAAAAATTCGATTATGCCACTTGGATTTTCGACAGGAAAACGAAGCCATGTATTTGCATTATCTAATTTGAACCGGGACAAGCTGGCGCTGGTTGAAATCGATATGAAAACGGGTAACGAGGTGGCGGTTATCTACAGCCATCCCGACGTCGATATTGACCATGGCGGCTATTCCAACGACCGTGGGAAGATGGCCTACGCTACCTATGCCACTTGGAAACAACAACGGCATTTTCTCGATGCGAAAACCGAACGGGTATATGGAGCCATCTGCAAAAAATTGGCGGGTTATGAAATCGATATATTGGATCGGGATACGGCCCGTAATCGGTTTATCGTACAGACGTTTACCGACAAGGACCCGGGCGCCATATATTATTATGACATGGCGGGCAACGCGCTGGCGAAACTGACCGATAACAGTCCGGCGTTACGCGACTGCCTGCTTGCCGGGATGAAACCGGTTACCTATCAGTCGCGCGATGGTCGTCAAATTAACGGCTATCTAACGTTGCCACCAAATACAAAGGGATCAAAAGCGCCGGTAATCGTTTACCCACATGGCGGCCCCAGTGCCCGCAGTAAATGGGGCTTCAACCCGGTTGTTCAGTTTTTTGCAAATCGGGGGTTTGCCGTTTTCCAGATCAATTACCGGGGCTCAAGAGGATATGGCAAGGCATTTTGGTCGGCAGGATTTAAAGAATGGGGAGGTAAGATACAAGATGACATCACCGATGGTGTTCACTGGCTAATCGACGAAGGAATAGCCGACCCGAAACGTGTCGGTATCTATGGTGCCGGATTCGGCGGGTACGCTGCGATGCACGGTGCCTGTTTCAATTCGGATACGTATGCATGTGCCGCTTCCTATGCGGGTTTTACCAACTTGTTTACCTACCTCAAGGAAATTCCACCGCATCTTACTCCTTACCTGCAGATGTATTACGAGATTATCGGCAACCCGGAAACGGAGCCAGGATTGATTAAAGCCATGTCGCCGGTGTTCCATTCGGAAAATATCGACATTCCGGTCTTTATCGCTCAAGGTGGACGAGACAGCCGGAGTGCCGTGAACGAGACCAACCAATTCGTGCAGAAGCTTAGGAAACGTAATATCCCCATCACGTATATGCTGCGTGAGGAAGAAGGGCGTTATTTCCGTAATGAAGAAAACCGGATACAGTTTTACAGTGAACTGGGCGCTTTTTTTGAAAAGTACTTGAAATGACGCACCAACGCAATACGTATCGCGCAAACTATCTTCTGGTCAGCGCCTTTATTGTTGTGGTTGTTGCGTCGTTTGTCGTGGCCACTTTCCTCGCCCGGGACCTCACTGTAAAGTATGTCGAAAACGAGTTTTCATCGCGAAAAGTCGAAGTACTGGAATACAACATAGGGCCGTTCAATGAGTTCTTCCAAAACCGTATACCCGAAATATCGTTCTATCAAGGCTATCTGGATTCAGCCAGTGTGGCCATATATGCCGATAGCATATTGCAAACCTATCCCTTTGTTGAACGGATGGTATTTTATGATGTATCATTAAGTAATAATGAAGCAATCGATTATGGTTTTTCGGCTAACAACCTCGTCGTCTATCCGAAAGGGGTGTATCAGTATAGTGTGCACAGCAAGCTGGATAGCTTATCGACCACCGTAGATCACAACAGGCGGTTGCCGCTATCGCTGTCCGACGATTTCAACAATATGGCAGTGAAGTTTGCTGCCTTCATCGAACGGGTAGATACTTCCAAGGCGCTCCACGACGACGATATTTTCAAGGTATTCTATTCGGTAACACCGGGGAAAATATCATATATGAACATTCCGCGACGCGATGACCTAAAAACCTACAAAGAATTGATGTACGGGCAACACGTGCCTGGCGCGGTATACGAGCAGGACATTTTGACCTATTTTATCGACCCGAATAAACTTTCACTCACGAACACCGTACCCGATTTGTATCAACAGATTCAAATACAGCCACTGGTTTATGAATCCATCGATACCAATCCCAACCTGTTAACTACGGAAACTC
The DNA here is from genome assembly GCF_035818675.1 of Parapedobacter flavus. Classification (NCBI taxonomy): domain Bacteria; kingdom Pseudomonadati; phylum Bacteroidota; class Sphingobacteriia; order Sphingobacteriales; family Sphingobacteriaceae; genus Parapedobacter; species Parapedobacter flavus. The sequence continues at coordinate 61,997 of NZ_JAYKZZ010000010.1, read as the reverse complement.
CACTGCCAGGCGCGCTGGCCGACTATAAGATTTACTTCAGTTCGAGCAGACCGTTTCTGCGTTCGCAAATCAACCGGCGTTTTTTGCCGGTGATGGCAGGCGTGGTAGGAATATATCTGCTACTGGCTATCGTGGCCTATTTGATTTACCGTAATCTTTATGTGAACAGGCGGATGTTTAAACTGCAATACGACTTCATCAATAATCTAACCCACGAGTTTAAGACACCGGTGAGCGTGATTAAGATTGCTGGCAACAATATTTTCAGTGCGAAGCAGCTTTCAGACCATGAACGACGGCATTACGGGAAGATATTGGATGAGGAAGCAGATAAGCTGAATAACCTGATGAACACCCTGCTTTCCTTTACACAAATTGAAAACAAGTCGATCAAGATGAAGCGGGAAGAGGTTGATTTGCATGAATTTTGTGATCGGGTATTAGCAGCAACACGAATTAAATACGGCGATTTGGCTGTCCGTTGTGAAGTGAATGCGAAAAGTAAGTTATATGTAGACCCCGTGCTGCTGGGCAGCATCTTTCAGAACTTGATAGATAATGCCTATAAATATTCGAAACCAGACAATAAAGTATTGGATATCCACGTAAAGCAAGTGAAGAAACAGATGTTCATGCGGTTTTCCGATAGCGGTATCGGTATTGCCAAAAAAGAACAGACACATATATTCAAGAAGTTTTACCGCGTGCAAAACCAATATAACCAAAAAGGCAGTGTGGGTTTAGGACTTGCGTTTTGCAAGGAATTGGTTAACTTCATGGGCGGAAATATTACTGTGGAGAGTGAATTGGGCCATGGCACGACATTCCGTATCGTATTCCCGATAGATTGATTATCTTACCGGAGGTTTTAAGTTTGAAATGAAATGGTATAGAAGATATGTATAAAAACATCAAAATAGCTATCGTCGAAGACGATGAAAACTTACGTTTTCTGGTAGCTCACCGCCTCGAATCAGAAAATTACACCATTATACAAACCGGAAATGGCGATGAAGCCGAACAATTGATACTGGAACAGAAGCCGGACATTGTGTTGCTTGATTGGATGCTGCCCGGTAAACAGGGTGCCGAGGTGTGTGCCAACCTACGGGATGCGGGGTTCACTAACCTCATTATCATGATGACGGCCAAATCGCAGGACGTAGACAAGATCGATGCCTATAGTTTTGGTGTATCAGACTACATCACCAAACCATTCAGCATGGACGTACTCGTGGCCATGATCGAAAATAAAGTTAAATATTTCGTTAACAACCAAGGGGTGGACCTCTATACCTTTGGCAAAACCGAACATCATCCAAATATCCACTCGTTGATTCGCGACGGTAAAAAAATTGAGCTCACCATTCTTGAAAACCGCATTTTACTCTACTTTCTTCAGCATGCCGGCCGGGTCATCACCCGCGATGAATTGATGCAGGTAGTATGGGGATATAGTTCCAACGTGAATACCCGGACACTCGATATGCACATTGTACGGCTACGCAAAAAAATTGAGCTTAATGCCGACAAGCCCTCCTATTTGCAGACCGTTAGGGGTATGGGATACAAGTTTGTGGATAACCCTACGTAGGGCCGGCCAAATATTCTTTGTTTTTTTGTTTATTGAAAAGTATTGCCTATCTTCGTGATATTCGAGCAAGGCCATACCTCAGGAACGGTATGGTCTTGCTTCTTTTTTTGACTTTATTTTTAATTCATAATTATGGCAGAATTAACGTATTACAGCAAAGAGGGATTGGAAAAACTCAAAGAAGAGTTACAGTATCTCAAAACGGAAGGCCGGGCGAAAATCGCCAAAGCCATTGCGGAAGCGCGCGATAAGGGAGATTTGTCTGAAAATGCCGAGTATGACGCGGCAAAAGATGCCCAGGGATTGCACGAAGCTAAAATAGCGAAGCTGGAGCAGAGCTTGTCTAATGCACGCGTAATTGACGAATCTACGCTGGATACATCAAAGGTATTAGCGCTATCTATCGTTAAGCTTAAAAACGTAAAGAACGGAAGCGTGATGACGTACCAACTCGTATCTGAAACGGAAGCGGACTTGAAAGCCGGTAAAATTTCTGTCAAATCACCCATAGCACAGGGGTTGCTCGGCAAGTCCATTGGCGACAAGGCGCAGATCGAGGTGCCGGCGGGCCAAGTAGAGCTGGAAATCTTGGATATTTCCAGGTAGGGACGTTACGGTTATGTGCGGGTTTGCCATAACCGCACGTGCTGAAACCATATTATATTAGGGCGGCTGTTTTCAAAACCAGCCGCTTTTTTTATATTTGCAATAACGACAGTTTGTTCATTTTCACTCATTCAATATGCCTACCATTTTCTCAAAAATCATCGATGGCGAAATAGCCGCTTTTAAAGTCGCCGAAAGCAATGATTATCTGGCTTTTTTAGATATCAATCCCTTAGCAAAGGGCCATGTATTGGTTATTCCCAAACAGGAGACAGATTACCTGTTTGATATCGGCGACGACGAGTACATGGGGCTTTGGATTTTCGCCAAAATTGTTGCACAAGGCATTAAGCGCGTTTACCCCTGCGAGCGCATTGGCGTCGCGGTGGTTGGTTTGGAGGTTGCCCATGCACATATCCACCTGATTCCCATTGATCACGTCGGTGATATTGATTTCAACAGGCCTAAGCTTAAACTAAGCCAAGAAGCATTTGCGGAGAGTGCCGAAGCCATAAAACAAGCCATTCTTGAAGTAACCCAGGGTTAGCCTCTGTGTAACCACAAAGTGTTTTGGCGGTAAGGGCAATTTGTGTAAATTTGTAACAGATAACTATGCAAGAATTCTGGGATTCTTTTTCACAATTGCTTGATGCGGAAGCATTATTAATGTCTGGAGGCTTCTATCTTGTTATATTTGTCGTTTTTGCTGAGACCGGTCTTTTTTTTGGCTTTTTCCTTCCAGGTGATTACCTGCTGTTTTTAGCAGGGCTTTTCTGTGCTTCCGGCATGTTGAATGTGAATATCGTGACCCTGTGCCTCGGGCTTTTCGGAGCCGGTGTTTTGGGTAATTTTACGGGCTACTGGTTTGGTTGGCGAACGGGGCCGATGCTCTTTAAACGGAAAGACACGTGGATCTTTAAGCGACGGTATGTGGTGATGGCCGAAGAATTTTACCACAAGTATGGCGGTACCGCATTGATCATTGGTCGTTTTGTGCCGATAATACGTACATTTGCTCCCATATTAGCAGGTATTGTACAACTAAATTTCCGTAAGTTTGTAATGTACAATGTTTCGGGGTGTGCGATTTGGGTGTTGACATTAACGTTGTCGGGTTTTTTTTTAGGACGTCAGTTTCCCCAGATTACCCACTATATTGAATATATAATTGTAGGATTCATCACTATTTCATTTACACCTATTTTGATTGCGTTGATCAAGAGAAAGCTGCGGCACAACAAAAACGTTGAAACAAAAAACAATAAACCCTAATCGCTATTCAGCATGAGCATATTGCACCCGTGGCATGAAGTATCCCCCGGCGATGACGTTCCGTCGTCCGTCAACGCCATCATCGAAATCCCAAAAGGATCAAAAGCTAAATACGAAATAGATAAAGACAGCGGACTGATAAAGTTAGACCGCGTGCTGTTTTCATCTGTGATGTATCCTGCCAACTATGGTTTTATTCCGCAAACCTACTGTGATGACAAAGACCCATTAGACATCTTGGTGCTGTGCTCGGTAGATGTTTACCCCATGAGCATTATTGAGGCTAAGGTCATCGGTGTGATGCACATGATAGACAATGGCGAACAAGATGATAAGATCATTGCCGTTGCCAAGAATGACATGTCGGTAAACTACATTAATGACCTATCCGAGTTGCCGCCGCACACGATGAAGGAAATTGTCCGTTTTTTCCAAGATTACAAAGCCTTGGAACGGAAAAATGTGACAATAGAACGTCTTTTTGGTCGTTCGTATGCTTACAAGGTTATCCAAGAGAGCATCGATTTGTACCAGAAAGAGTATGCTAACCTAACGATGACTTAATGGGCTGGGAAATTTTTTGGACATTTTTTCTGGTTTTTGCAAATGGTTTTTTTGTTGCCGCCGAGTTTGCAATCGTTAAAGTCCGGGCTTCCCAGATTGAGATTAAGATTAAGACCGGTAGTCAAGTGGCTCTTGTGGCCAAACACATCACTAGCCACCTCGACGGTTACCTGGCGGCTACCCAACTGGGCATCACCATATCGTCACTTGCCTTGGGTTGGGTCGGTGAGGCCGTGATGACGGACATCGTTTCGGCGGTTTTTGGGTGGTTCAATGTTGAACTTACTGGTGCCGTAGCCAAGAACCTTGGCCATGTACTGGCTTTTAGTATCATCACGGTGCTACACATCGTCTTTGGCGAGTTGGCGCCCAAGTCGATTGCGCTACAGCGCCCCATTGGGACAACGTTGGGCATCGCACTGCCTTTGCGGTTTTTCTATTTGTTGTTCCGACCCATTATCTGGGTGCTGAATGGCTTTGCCAACATGCTGCTTAGGTTGATGGGGTTCAAGGTAAACGTAGGGGAGGCGCACCACTCGTCCGAAGAGCTACAGTACCTTCTCGATCAGGGACGGGAGAGTGGCGCACTGGATATGGTTGAACACGAATTGATCAAGAATGTGTTTGAATTCAACGAGCGCATTGTGAAAAATATCATGGTGCCGCGCACTAAGATATCGGCTATAGAGATGAATTGTTCGGGAAAGGATGTCATTGACCGCATTACCAACGAAGGATATTCCCGTATCCCCATTTACGACGATAATATCGATCAGATCATCGGAATCGTGCATACCAAGGATATTTTGCCCATCTTGGCTAACGGAAAAGAATTGGTGCTTCGGAACATTATCCGGAAACCCTATTTTATTCCGGAAACCAAGAAAATCAACGATTTGATGGCCGAATTCCAACAGAAGCGCATACAGATAGCCATCGTGTTGGATGAATTCGGCGGGACAGCGGGAATGGTTACGCTAGAAGATATCATGGAAGAATTGGTTGGGGAAATCCAAGATGAATACGATGAGGAAACACCCATTGTCGAAAAAATATCCGATACGGAATACATGGTCGATGCGAGTGCTAACGTGCACGACGTTAATGAGTTTTTACCCAAAGAACTGCCGGAGAGCAGCGACTACGATACCATTTCGGGTTTGGTGAGCGATTTGTTCGATAAGATACCCGACGTTGGGGAGCATACCGAATTTCATGGATATAACTTCATCATCATGAAAAAGACGCAGCAGAATATCGAGTTTGTGAAACTGGAGCTAATTGCCGTCTCTAACGAGGAGGATGAGGAGTAACATTCAGCGATTTGCACCTTTTTTATACACCAGACATACAGCCACAGCATAAAGCTTTCATCCTCAATGAGGAGGAGAGCAAGCATGCCGTTCGCGTGCTCCGCCTATCGGCCGGCCAGCGGGTTCAATTGATCGATGGAAGAGGGGGGCGGTACACCGCTATGGTGACCGATGCCCATCCCAAGCGGGCCGTACTGGAAATACTTTCGGTCAGCACCGGCGAAGGAAAGCATCCTTATCATTTGCACATTGCCATGGCTCCTACCAAGAATATGGATAGGATGGAGTGGTTTCTCGAAAAAGCGACAGAAGTTGGGGTAGATGAGGTTACGCCAATTATTTGTGATCATTCGGAACGGACGGCAGTGAAGCCCGAGCGCTTGCATAAGGTTGCTGTGGCCGCGATGAAACAATCACAGCGCGCTTACCTGCCCCAAGTAAACCCCGCTATCCGATTTGCTGATTTCGTCAAGCAGGAGCTGGCTGGAAAGCGTTTCATTGCACATTGCGCGGACGGCGAAAAAAAGTACTTCAGCCAACTATTGCAACCGAGTGAGCCAACAGTCGTCCTCATCGGCCCCGAGGGTGATTTCAGTGCCGCAGAAATCGATGCGGCTATCCGTAATGGTTATATGCCGACGACATTCGGTACGATGCGGTTGCGCACCGAAACGGCAGGCCTGGTGGCTTGCGTGGAGGCGCATTTGCGCCATGTCGCCTACCTAGAAAATTAATGGATTAAATCAGCTCTGCATCCAGTATCTGGATTTCGGCGTTGCCCTCTTGGGTGTTCGCATTCAGGTGTACCGTGCCCTTGATTTTAATAGGTTCTTCTGTAAACCGCACTTTTTCACCTTTTTTCATGAAAATCTCCACCATCGGTGGAACCTCGCCCTGTCCGCAAAACATACACTGCATAATGGGTAGTACCGAGAGCATGAAGGTCTCATGGTCGCGCCCCCCGTTCATCGGTACCAAGTAACCGGGCAATGTAACCGTCTTCTTATCGATGGCTTTCAATTCGTCGGGGAAGTGGGGAGTGTATATGGTCTTGCTATCCTTGTGGGTTACCTTATACATCAGCGTGTTGATTTTCTCCCATGTGTCATTCATCATGGGGGTATGGTCGGGAACTTGCCCGAAAAGTTCGTCTTGTTGGGCATGGGCACCGTGTATTCCGATGGCCATGAATGCGATGATAATCAGCTTCTTCATTGTATTTATCTAATTTCCTGCTAACGTTTGTGATATCGATGTCCGGTACGCTTTCACGGCGGGGATGACCGCGGCCAGAAAGCCAATGGCTACACCGATAACAACAAGCACCGCCTCCTGCGGTAATAGGTGGAACACTTCCACGAAAGAGGCTGTTTCGCCCGTGCTGGCACCGATCAGGTAAAGTGCGGTATGACCAATCACGATACCCACCAGCGCACCCACAAAGGTAAGCAATATTCCCTCTGCAATCACTATGCCGAAGAGTTTGGCTTGTGATGCGCCTAGCGTGCGCATGACGGCGAGGTCATATTTCCGGCTTTTCAGCGCATTATATAAGCTAATGAACACGCTGAGTGCCGCCATAAACATAATTACATAAGCAAGTACCTGAAGGGAGTCGATACCGATGCCCAGCAGGGAGAAAAGACGGGCGCTTTCCAGTGCCGGCGATGCGGCCTGCATCGACGTATGCTGGTTAACCAGACGAGGGAACATCCCTATAGCCGCCGGATTGCTGTATTGGATGAGCATACTGGTGATTTCCCGCTCGCCGGACCCCACATCGCCGAGCATGCTCTTGACGAGCACGGGTTCATCGGCTTGTTGATGATCATGTTCAGCGTGGTCATGATCATGGTGTTCACCATGGTGATGCTCATGTTCTTCAATGCCCGCCACATCGTGGTCGTGCTCATCATGCCCATGATCATGGTCGTCGTGGTCATCCATGGATCCGCCATCATCCCCGTGCATGCGCCATACGCTGGCCAGGTTAGCGATAATCAGCCGATCCACCACGTGATGGCCAGGCTTTAAAATACCGGTAATGATATACGGGTGCTCGTCGTGCGTATGCGCTTCATCACTCAGTCCGTGGGCCCCATAGATCTCATCCCCGATGTGGAGGTTGTGTTTACGCGCCACATCGGCGCCGATCACCGCCTCGAAATCGGCCTGCCACAGCCTGCCTTCCGCCAGCTCCAATCCATAGAGTTGCAGAAAGGTGCTATCCGTTCCAACAATCCGGTGTCCGCGATAATTATCGCCCAACGAGAGCGGAACCGCAAGTTTGACCATGGGGTTGGCTGCCAGCTTCTGCGCTTCGGCAAGGCTGATGTTACCCGTAGGGTTATCCATGTGGTAAATACTGCTCAACATGAGCTGTATTGGGCTCCCTTTGGCGCCTACTACGAGGTCTATGCCCCGGCTATTGCTGCCAAGCTGCTCTTCGATCTGGTGTGATGTAAGGAGCAGCAAACAAAGGATACCGGTGCCGAATGCGGTCAATAGCATACCTAAAATTGAGGTAGCCGGATTCTGACGGATGTTTTTCCAAGCGATTTGTAACATGTTCATGCAGCACCTCCCACTTGGTAAGTGTGTTCAAAACGTGTCTTCACCCGCTTGTCGTGTGTTGCGATAATCAGGGTTGCGCCGTGTTGGGTTGCCTGTGTAAGGAGAAGATCGAGCACCCGCTCGGTATTGCGGTCATCGAGTGATGCCGTAGGCTCATCGGCCACTAAAATGGTGGGGTGGTTGACAACAGCCCGGGCAATGGCCGCCCGTTGCATCTGGCCCCGGCTTAATTTGCTTGGGTAGCCGTTTGCTTTATGGTCGAGTTCCAGTAGGCTAAGTACCTCCTTTATGCGCCCGTGATCGACCGGCTCCCCGGCGAAGCTTTGGGCGATTTGTAGGTTTTCTTTAACCGTAAGGCTCTTTACGAGGTGTGCTTCTTGGAAAATCAGTCCGATACGCTGCCCACGATAGGTATCCAGCTTTCGCGAGGATAAGTCATATAGTTCCTGGCCATCGATCTGCACCGATCCCATCTGTGGCTTGAGCAACCCACTGAGGATGTGCAATAGGGTGGTCTTGCCGCTACCCGAGTTACCCAAGATGAGGGTGTGTTGTCCGGCAGGAATCGTCAAATCTGCAAACTGCAGCATTTCGCCGCCCGGATAGCGGTGTGTGATGCCACGCAGGGAAGCGACGGATGTCAATAGGTCTTGCGTCATAGTCAAAAAGCGGGATTTTATGCCCCTATGCAAACCTAAGTTATTCCATCCAAATAGGCGGTATGTAGATGCAACTTTATTGTGATTTAACCCGCCACGCAAGGGCCTGATGGCTGTTCACGATGCGTTAACATTAAATTCACTGAAACATGATACTGGCTGAACGTTGGCTTTACATTAAATAAATTCCTTTGTAGAAGAAATTATAGGAATGAAAACTACAAAAATGAAAGTCATGAAAAAGCTTTTTTTACCCTTTCTGGCCGTGTGCGCAATCGGATTTGTGACCAGCTGTTCAAAGGATGGCCCAGCACCGGGTGATGGTGACGGCGATGGTGGAGAAGAATTGGTTAAGACGGGGGTCATCACCGAAGATGAAACCTGGACAGCGGAGAACGTATATATTTTGGATGGCCGTGTTGTCGTTGATGAAGGCGTTACCCTGACCATTCAGGCGGGCACCATTGTGAAAGCGGAAGATGGACAGGAAGCCAATGCATCGGCCTTGATCGTTGATCAGGGTGCTCGTTTACTGGCCGAAGGTACGGCGAGCAAGCCGATTATCCTTACTTCCGTAAACGACAATATCCAACCCGGTGAAACGGAGAGCACATTAGAACTGGCTGATGCCGGCCAATGGGGTGGTTTAATCCTGTTGGGTCGCGCGCCAATTTCGGTTAGCGGCGCAAGTGGTACCGCCTTGATCGAAGGTATCCCCGCCGGGCTTTCCTACGGCACGTATGGTGGCGATGATGCCGTCGATGAGTTTGCCCCCGGCCAAGGCGGGAGCAAATTGAATTACATCTCTATCCGCTTCAGCGGTGTCGCGTTGAAACAGGATTCTGAAATCCAGGGTTTGACGTTGGGGGGTGTTGGTTCTGCTACTTCCATAAAGAATATCGAGATCTATTCGAATCTCGACGACGGAATCGAGGCATTCGGCGGTAATGTGAATATTGAAAACCTGTTGGTTATTGGACAACAAGACGACGGTATCGACCTCGACCAATCATATGCCGGTACCGTATCAAATGCGTTTGTGATTCAAACGGCAGAATCGGGTAGTGGTCTTGAAATCGATGGTCCGGAAGGCGATATGGAAGCGTCGTTCACCCTGCGTAATATCACTATCGATGCCGGTAACTTTGAAGGCAAGCTTATCGCTGATTTCCGTAGCCGCGCGATGGGCACATTGGAAAATATATATGTATACAACATTAACGCTACGGGGGCAACGGTCAACGTGGCTGACGCCACTACGGGAGCCAACTATAACGCTAATAAATTGATTTTCAAGTCCTGGGAATTGGTGTTGCCGTCAGGTAAGTCGGTCAGTGATTTGTTTACTGCCGATGCTTCAGTAACAGACAACGCTGCGTTTGCTGGAAACGCTACTGGCGTGGCAGCTGGGTCGGAAACGGTTGGTGCCGATCTTTCAGTATTCGGCTGGACATATGCGAAATCAACAGGTGCTTTTTAACTTAATTGAATAGTGCTATTAAGTCCATCTTCCAAAAGCCAATGGGAGATGGACTTCTTTTTTAACCGAACAAACAAAAGAAATTATTCTGCAAATGAATAGCCGTATTTATACATCGCTCATTGCAATCATGTGCTTACCCTTCTTGCTGATTGCTGATGAAATTGGCCGGATTACAGGAAAGGTAACCGATGAAGGCTTTAACAAACCGTTGACCGGCGTGAGTATACAAGTCATTGGTCATGTCGAAGCAGCTAGGACGGATTTTGAAGGCGATTTCTCCCTGGGCCTGCCTTCGGGCACTTATACGCTACGATTTTCCTACTTAGGTTATGCCGTTAAGGAGGTTAGTGAAGTAACGGTAGAATCGGGCAAGGCAGTGGAGTTGGATGTAACGATGATGGCCGAGACAGACGAGCTGGAGGAGGTCGTCATCACGGTGACCGCTCGGCGGAACACGGAAATTTCCCTGCTTAACATGCAGCGTAATGCAGGTGTGGTCATGGATGGCCTATCGTCGCAGACAATCAAACGGTCGGGAGCGAGCACCATAGTTACAGCGGTGCGCACGGTGCCCGGTATTTCGGTACAAGAGGGTAAATATGTTTATGTGCGTGGGCTGGGCGATCGCTACAGCAAATCCATCCTGAACGGTATGGACATACCCGGGTTGGACCCCGACAAAAACACCGTACAGATGGATATTTTTCCGACCAATATTTTGGAAAACATTGTCGTGATCAAATCGGGCGCTGCCGATTTACCCGCCGACTTCACCGGAGGCGTGGTCGATATCATAACAAAAGATATCCCCGCTGAACGGCAGTTGGGGGTTTCCCTCTCGGTGGGCTACAACCCCGATATGCATTTCAAGGATAATTACGTCAGCTACCAGGGGAGCAACACCGATTTCGTGGGTTTTGACAATGGGAAGCGGAAGTTACCGATCAGCCCTATGCTAGACATCCCCAATCCGGCCGCTTCAAATAACGAATCGCTCGAAGGGATTACCCGGTCGTTTGATCCGCTGATGGCGACGGAACGCAGCAGTAGTATGCCCGACATGAGCTTTGGTCTGGACTTCAGTAACCAATATGCCGTTGGCGAGAATAAATTAGGCGTGATTGCGGCGTTGAATTATAAAAACTCGACCCATTTTTACGAGGGCTTCGAAAACGGCCTCTATTGGCGTGCGCTCCAGTCGGACCAAAACCCCGAGTTGCGCCCCGATCGCACCACAATAGGCGATCTGGGCGGGCAAAACGTGTTGCTGTCGGGCTTGGTAGGGTTAAACCTCAAGACAACACAATCGAAATATACGTTAAATCTGTTGCACATCCAGAATGGTGAAACACGGGCGGCGTTGTTCGATCAGCAAAACCGTATCTCCAATATCAATCAGGTACTTCGGCACAATTTGGACTACAGTCAACGATCGGTGTCTAACTTGCTGCTTAGCGGTAAACATAGTAATGAAGATGCGTCGTTTTTAACGGAATGGAAGGTATCGCCCTCGTTGGCCCGTGTGCACGATAAAGACGTGCGGTTAACCTCATTCGTTCGGGAGGGCACGAGCTACCGTGTCGCATCGGATTCGAGGTACCCCACACGGATATGGCGGAATTTGGACGAATTCAACGGGGTCGGAAAAGTTGACTTCACCAAAAGCCTTACCGTCCTTAGTCGAAATGCTGCATTAAAATTTGGCGGGTTGTACAGCTATAAACAGCGCGATTATTCAATCAACAATTATACCATCCTTCTCCGGAATATCAACTCTGCGGAATTGAATGGCGACCCAAATGCGATCCTGCTGCCGGAAAATATATGGACCCCTGAAACCAACATCGGCTATTACATGTCGGGCGAGTACCAGCGGGCCAACGTGTTTGATGCATCCCAGCATACGGGGGCAGCGTATGTTTCTACGGAATTCAGGCCGTTCGAGCGCCTCCGGGCCATTATCGGCGTACGCGCCGAGCAGTACACCACGTTCTTCACGGGTGAGAATATTGACAGACTGAAGTATGATAACGAGCAGACCCTCCATACGCTAGACCTGTTTCCGTCGGCAAACTTGATTTATGGCCTCGCCTCGCACCATAACCTGCGGTTTTCCTACTCACGTACCACGGCCAGACCCAGTTTCAAGGAGCTGTCTGTCGTTCAGATTTATGATCCGCTCACCGACACGCGTTTTCTGGGAAACCTCGATTTAGTACCTACCTATATCGATAATTTCGATATGCGCTATGAGCTGTTTGGCGACCAAGCAGAAATGTTTGCGATCAGCGGCTTTTACAAGTATTTTACCGATCCAATCGAATTCCAAGTATATTCGGATGCTGCACCCAGCGATTTCATTTCACGTAATGCGTCGTCTGCCAACGTATATGGGGTTGAGGTAGAGGGCCGGAAGAACTTCGGATTTATCTCGGAGTCGTTATCCGATTTGAGCTTGAATGTGAACGTGTCGTTGGTTAAGTCGGCCATCAAGATGGGAGAGAGTGAGTACAACTCGAGGCTACATTTCGCCCGTGATGGCGAAGAAATCGACGACGAACGGGCATTGCAAGGTCAATCGCCCTATTTAATCAATGCCAGCCTCAACTACAATAACGTGGGTAAAGGCTTTGAAGCGGGACTGTTCTATAATGTCCAAGGGGAAACATTGGAGATTATCGGCTTCTCCCAGAATGCTGATGTGTATACAGCGCCCTATCATAACTTAACCTTTAACCTGATAAAAAAAGTAGGGGCGGATAAGCGCAGCGCCATCAACGGGAAGGTAGAGAATATATTAGGCGCCGAACGCCGAAGCATATACCAAGCCTATATGGCAACCGACCAGCTATACCAGCACCGTGCCCCCGGCCGGACCTTCAGTATAGGATATAGCTATAGCTTTTAGGGGGACTCGAAGAAACAATGAGTAAAAAAAGGCCGTCTCAAAGTGGAGAGACGGCCTTTTAGGTTCTTTGAGATTGCCCGTTGATCTACAATTCCTTGATGCGGATATTGCGGTAGGCTACCACATTGCCATGGTCTTGGAGCGCAATCTTGCCCTTAGGATATTTAGCAAAGCCTTCCCAATCTTTGAATTTGCTGTCGTTGAGTAAGGCCTCCCATTCGGGGGTGCCAATAGTCACGTCCGCCGTCTGTACGTCATTCAGCCATAAGGTGATCTGACCATTATTCTTGCGGATACGTGCTTGGTTCCATTCGCCTACAGGCTTTGGCTTCGACACTTCGGTGCTTCCAATTAGATCATAGAGCGTGCCGGCCAAGTGTGTTTCGTCGTGGCGATCGGCACCGTCGATGTTATCCAATACCTGCATTTCAATGCCGGTTTGATAGGTGGCGGTGAATTCGGGCACTTCGTGGACGCTGAAGATGATACCGCTATTGCCGCCTGATGAAATCTGCCATTCCAACTCCAATTCGTAGTTTTCATATTCGCCATCCGTCACAATGTCGCCACGCTGCTCGGCAGGTAGTTCGGGGTTGAAACGTAGCTCACCGTTTTCTGCGGTCCAAGCTGCAGTAACCGTATCGCGCAAATAGGTATGCCACCCATTGGTCGTTTCCCCATCAAATAAGGGTACCCACCCATCGTTTTCGGCCGTAGCATCGGTAGCCGTTGAGTCTTGTCCATCGTCGCTTTTCTGTCCGGATCCGCATGCAGCTAAAAATACGACAGCGAAAGTAACAGTTAACCAGTTTTTTGGATTTTTCATGTTTAAAGTAATGTGATGTTCTTTAATCGTTTGTTTGAGCGTCAATACTACGAACTTATTTTTAAATTGTGTGGGTTTAAGCAGAATAATTTACTAAAAAACCCTTTCCATCATCGATAGAAAGGGTTTTCTTTGGAGCGAAAGACGAGGTTCGAACTCGCGACCTCAACCTTGGCAAGGTTGCGCTCTACCAACTGAGCTACTTTCGCTTGCTGTTTGTGGATGCAAATATAGTGGAGTTTTCGGCTTCTGTCAAATAATTTTTTGAAAAAATCACAAGTCGTTGTCATTCAACAACTCGAAGATCAACTCGCTTTCGTACCCCTTTCCCAATGCATACCGCACCAGCTTGTTTTTCCGCTTATAGGGGTCTTTTTCCTTTTCCTGCCCGGCTTTGGCACGCAGCAAATCCAAGAGTTTGTCGCGGTATTCCTGTCCGTCCAGCGCGCCCAGTGCCGCCCGGATGAGCAGGGGCGACACCGCTTTTTGCTTAAGCCCTTGTTTGATTTTATATTTTCCCCATCCATTCATCCGGAATTTGCCCGAAGCATAGGCGAAGGCAAACCGTTCTTCATTTAAAAAACCATCCGTGATGAGCTCAGCGATAACTTGCTCGACGTCATCACGGTACAGCCCCCAGTGATACAGCTTGTCGCGCACTTCCTGTTGGGAGCGTTCCTGGTAAGCGCAGTAGGCTTCAGCCTTGCTTTTTGCTTGCCCCGGTGTCAGCTTTTTATCGGGTGAGCGGGATAAATCATCCATACCAGCAAATTGGTAAAAAATTCCCGCAGTACCCAAAAAATGTTGAAATTCGTGGCATGGCTATGCACCCCCAAGTTTATACCATCCGGCAGGTTTCAGAAATGATGCAAACGGTAGCTGTTTGGCTGGCCGATGAGACCGCTACCATTGCTACGCTGCTGTACGATAGCCGGCGGTTGAACGACACAGCACAAGGCCTCTTTTTCGCTTTGGTAGACCGCAGGGATGGCCATCGGTATGTCGGTGATGCCTACGCTGCGGGCGTCCGGAACTTTGTCGTTTCGAAGGAATGGGATAACAAGGACCAGTTTACCATGGCCAATTTTATTGTGGTTACCGATACGCTTCAAGCCCTTCAGGACCTCGCGGCCAGCCACCGTGCACGGTTTGCCTACCCCGTTATCGGCATAACGGGCAGTAATGGTAAAACCATGGTGAAGGAATGGCTCACGCAGTTGCTTGCGCCCGACTACCGTATAGCCCGTAGCCCGAAAAGCTACAACTCCCAGATTGGCGTAGCGCTGTCGCTGTGGCAGCTGGATGCCAGCCATGAATTGGCAATCATCGAAGCCGGCGTGAGCAGACCGGGCGAAATGGACGCGTTGCAACGGATGATCCGGCCGGATATCGCCGTGCTGACAACCGTAGGGCCGGCGCATGACGACGGCTTTCCATCAAGGAAGGCTAAAATTGCCGAGAAACTGACGCTGTTCCGCCATACCGAACAAGCGATATATTCGCCGGATGACACGGACGGGGTGCCCGTACCTTCGGCAGGCAGGCACTTCACATGGGGCAAAACAAAGGCAACATTAACGGTGCTTGCCCATGAGGTGGTTACCGATCGTCGCAGCGTCATCCATGCACGGTACGGCGGACAGGACGCCGCCATCGATATCCCCTTTACCGACGCAGCAGCGCGAAGCAACGCGCTTTGCTGCTGGGCCATATTACTGGCCATGGGTTACCGGCAGGAGGTGGTCGCTGAGCGAATGGCCCTGTTGCAACCCGTAGAAATGAGGCTGGAGATGAAGAAAGGCATCAACAACTGCACGGTAATCGACGATAGTTACAGTAACGACCTCGCATCGTTGACCATTGCGCTTGATTTCCTCAAGCAGCAGCATCGCCACCCAACGCGCACGCTCATTTTATCGGATCTGCCAGGCGCGACAACGAGTGAAGATCCTATTTATAAGAGTTTGTTTAAACTACTGGAAAATAGCGGTATTAACCGTTTTATTACTGTAGGGCCCATGTTGCATGCGCTCACGGAAACCCACAGCGCGATCACGCATCAAGCATTTACGGATACCGATGCGTTATTGGCAGGGCTGCCGGGTTTGGGATTCCAAAATGAGACCATCTTATTGAAAGGCGCCAGGCGGTATACGTTTGAACGGGTCAGTGCGGCGCTGACGGCCAAAGTGCACGACACCACCTGGGCGATAAATTTGAGTGCGGTAGAGCATAACCTTAACCAGTACAGGGCGCTGTTACCCCCGCCGGTGAAACTGATGGCCATGGTCAAGGCGTTCTCTTACGGCAGCGGCGATTTCGAGATGGCTAGCCTGCTGCAGTTTAACCGCGTAGATTACCTTGCCGTGGCGTATGCCGATGAAGGGGTAGAACTCCGCAGAGCGGGTATCTGGATGCCCATTATGGTGATGAACCCGAGACCAGCTTCGTTTGATACGCTTTTGGCGCATCGGCTGGAACCCGAAATATACAGCTTTGGGATGTTAGCTGCGTTGATCGACGCATTGGCATCACGGAACCTCAGCGATTACCCCATCCACATCAAAGTAGATACCGGCATGCACCGATTGGGCTTTTCACCGGGCGATGCGGCCAAACTGGCAATACAGCTCAAGGAAGCGGGCGCCATGAAGGTCATCTCGGTGTTCTCGCATCTCGCCGCTGCGGGCGAACCGGCGCATGACGCGTTTACGGCAAACCAATTGGCCAGTTTCCAGGCATTCGCGGACGAACTGGTAGCCGGGCTGGGGTACCCGGTGCTCCGCCACATCGCTAATTCGGCCGCCATACAGCGCTTGCCGCAGGCACACCTGGATATGGTACGGCTGGGGATCGGCTTGTATGGCGTGGGAGATAGGGGAAGTGCTTTGTCATTACAGCAGACCGGAACGCTGAAAACGGTCATCACGCAGTTGAGGGTGGTACCAGCCGGTGATACCGTGGGCTATGGACGGCGTGGCCTTATCACAGAAGACCGTGTTATAGCAACGGTGAATATCGGCTATGCCGATGGCTACGATCGGCGCTTCGGCAACGGGGTAGGGTATATGCTGGTCAACGGCGCGAAAGCCCCCACGGTCGGCGACGTCTGCATGGATATGACGATGCTTGATCTGCTTGGAATCGATGCAGACGTGGGCGACGAGGTGATCGTGTTTGATGACATCGCAAAACAAGCTGCCGCTATCGATACCATCCCCTACGAATTGCTCACCGGTATTTCACAGCGCGTAAAACGAATTTATTATTACGAGACATGAGGCGGGTTTCGGATGTTAGATTTTCGGACAATGATGATACAAAAGCGCAAAAAGGCAAATAGCAAAAAACATGAAAAATAAAACGATACGTCTGTTTTTCAACTACCTAATCAAGGGCACCCTAGTGGTACTGCCGCTGGCAGGTGCGCTATTTCTAATCGTTTGGATCGTAGCCAGCATCGACTCGGCACTGAACCTCAGCAGCTGGTTCTGGGAGGATGAGTCGGGTAGCCCGCTCTACGTGCCCGGGTTGGGAATACTCACCGTTATCGTGGGGTTGGTCATCGTGGGGATGATATTCACCAACGTGGTAACCGCACCGATATATAATTGGTTCAACGACCTGATCAACCGGATTCCGCTGTTCAACACGTTATATTCATCGATTAAGGATTTTACCGAAGCATTTGTAGGCGACGCCAAAAAATTCAACGAGCCGGTATTGGTTGAAGTGAATGAAACCGGGTTGAAAAAAATCGGGTTCCTTACCCAACGCGATTTGGGTAAACTTGGTTTGCCAGGCGAAGTGGTCGTTTATTTTCCCTATTCTTATTCCTTTGCGGGCCAAGTGGTTATTGCCAAAGCCGAACGGGTGAAACCACTGGCCATGAGCGCTACCGATGCGATGAAACTCGTCGTTTCCGGCGGAGTGAGTGGCTTGGAATAGCGGTGCCCCAACGTTAGTAGGCGTAAAACCCTTGGCCGGATTTTTTGCCCAGTTTACCGGCAACCACCATGTTGACCAGTAATGGGCACGGTGCGTATTTCGGATTGCCGAAACCGTCATGCAGCACCCGCAAAATGGCCAAGCATACGTCCAGGCCGATAAAGTCGGCCAATTGCAGCGGCCCCATGGGATGGGCCATGCCGAGTTTCATGACGGTGTCTATCGCTTCCACATCGGCCACCCCTTCATAAAGCGTATAAACGGCTTCATTGATCATAGGCATCAAGATACGGTTGGCCACAAACCCCGGATAGTCGTTTGCCTTTACAGGAACTTTATCCAATTGCTTTGAAAGCGCTACAACCGTGCTTGTTGTACTATCCGATGTAGCATGCCCGCTGATGACCTCTACGAGCTTCATCACCGGCACCGGATTCATAAAATGCATTCCGACCACGCGGTCCGGCCGCTGTGTAGCCGCGGCTATTTTGGTAATCGAAATGGACGAGGTATTGCTCGCCAAAATGGCTTGTTGGGGGGAATGCTTGTCGAGTTGCTCAAACAGCGACAGTTTCACCTGTTCATTTTCCGTAGCTGCTTCAACTACCAGGTCGGCAGCACGTACCCCTGCACTCAAATCGGTATAGGTGGTAATCCGGCCGAGAATACCCTCCTTGTCTGCCGCCGTAATCATCTCTTTCTTGATCTGGCGGTCCAGATTGTTGGCCATGGTGGTTAGCGCTTGCGCAAGTGCGCCCGGATGGATATCAACCAGTGCCACCTCAAATCCATATTGTGCAAAAGTGTGGGCAATACCGTTGCCCATGGTGCCCGACCCGATAACGCTTATCCGTTGCATAGCATTCCAATTGGTTCGCGGCAAACCTAATAAAAAAACGCCCATCCGCCAAAAGCGGAGTGGGCGCTCATCATCAAACTTAACCAAAAATATGAATCGTTATTCCGTTTTTTCGGGCGATGTTTCCGACGCGCTGGTACTGTCCACTTTTTTATGGATGTCGCGCTTGCCCCTTCGGGTCCGCTCACCCCTAGATTTACCGTTTTGCCGCCTATCGCGCATTGATTTCATTTTTTCCGCCCGTTCGGCTTGTTGCTGCTTGAGTATTTCGCGCTGCTCGCCCGTAAGGACTTTGTTCAAACGCTCTTGCGATGCTTTCATGGCCTCCCTACGTTCGCCCATTTGGGTGGCGCGTTCCTCGCGCGTTGCTTCCGACTGTGCCCTGCGGTCCTTCCGTTCTGCCTGCATTTTCTTCGCATCTTCCAAACTCAGCTCATATACCGCGCGCTGTTGTTCTTCGGATAGGGTGAGCTCTTCCGTCAAACGATCCGTACGCATCTGTGCGATTTCCTCGGCACTTTTGAGCGTCCGTCGCTCACGTTCCTGCGCGAAGGCCGAGAAAGCCATCCCCGAAAGCAGGAGGGTAATTAATACTGCATTTTTCATCATACTCAGTTTTCAATTGTTACACCTTTTTCTACATCCACCCGCCATGGATGGACGTTGTTTTGGTAAGAGTGGTTTTAGCGATAAAAGTTTAATACGGCAGCTGTTAAAAAATGTTAATCTATTAATTAATGACCTATTGAAATAATTCGTATTATTGTCGGAACCCAATTATAACTATGAAAGATATGGCACACCTAAAGATCCGCAAGCGCTATGGATGGTATGGTTTACTGTTCGCGTTCCAGCTTTTTTTTCTTCCCGCTGCTGCACAAACGTCGATTTCCGGATCGGTTTCCGATGCGACAGGACGGCCACTGGTCGGGGTTAGCATCCAGGTAAAAGGTAAGATCGTCGGTACCACCACGAACGATGCCGGCGAGTTTACCCTGCGCGTAAATAATCAATTGCCCCTCATGTTACAGGTTTCGTCCATCGGTTACGGATCGCAAGAGATCACCGTAAGCGAATCATCGCCGGCGCTAGTTATTGTCATGCACGAGCAGACCATTATGGCATCGGAAGTCGTGGTGTCGGCCTCGCGTATCGAAGAAAGCGTGTTGGAGTCGCCCGTGTCTATCGAAAAACTGAATGTACTGGGCATCCGGGAGAGCCCACAACCCAGTTTTTATGACGCACTGCAAAACCTGAAAGGCGTTGAGATGAGCACGCAGTCGGTTACTTTCCGATCGGTCAATACCAGGGGCTTCAGCGCGAACGGCAATACCCGGCTGGTACAGCTGATGGACGGCATGGACAATCAAGCCCCGGGACTGAATTTTGCCGTGGGCAATGTGGTAGGGATGTCGGAACTCGATGTGGAAAGCGTAGAGCTTCTACCTGGGGCTGCTTCAGCATTGTACGGCCCCAATGCCATCAACGGACTGCTGTTGATGAACAGCAAATCGCCGTTTACGTACCAAGGGCTAAGTGCCTATGTGAAGACCGGGCTGATGAGTGCCTCCAACCGTACGCAGACCAACACCGCGTTTTACGATGTGGCCGTTCGTTTCGCAAAAGCATTCAACGATAAATTTGCTTTCAAGGCCAATATCGCCTACCTCAAGGCCGAAGATTGGCAGGCAACGGACTACCGCGACCAGAGTTATACCAATAATACCAATCTCGAAAACAATATCGGTAATACCCAGGGCAACCCTACTTATGATGGGGTGAACTGGTATGGCGATGTAGGGGCAAATCTTTATGATATTTTGTATGCCAATGGCATGCCGGGTGACGGCTCCGAGGGGTCATCGGCTGCATTGGGGGCCATATACACCACACAGATACCGGAAATCGGCGGCGTAACATTGCCGCAGTTTATCGCGGGCGCGGACCCGCTGCAACAGGTGGCGGCTGCGCGCAGCATCTTCCAAAACATGGTGCCGCAGTATTACCAGGCCGCACCGGGCTATGCCGAACCGCAGCTGACGGACTACCCGACAAAAAGTTTAAAGCTCAATGCATCCTTGCACTACCGGATCAATGATCAGGTGGAAGCCATCCTGCAAGCCAATTGGGGTAAGGGTTCTACGGTGTATACCGCTGCCGATCGGTACAATATCCAGAATTTTACACTGGGGCAGTACAAGGCCGAACTTCGGGGCGATAATTTCTTTGTGCGCGGATACACGACACGGGAAAATTCGGGCGACGCGCATGCGCTCGGCGTGCTGGGCAGCCTAATGAGCCAGCGATACCTGCAAACCGCCATCGGGGCAGGGGCACCCACTTTTGTTCAAAATGCGTACACGCAGTATGCCGGAGCATTTTTGGCGGCCTATGGGCAGGCTAGGGAAGAGGGTGGTGCTGACCATGCTACTGCATTGGGCATTGCCCAAAACGCCGCAAATACCCATGCTGGTGCCAATCGTGGGGGGTGGATGGCCGATGCCATGGCACCCGCACTGGAGACGGCAGATGGCATGTTCCTACCGGGCGGGTCCGACTTCGATGCCACCATGGCCGACATCAAGACGCGGGCCATCCCGGCCGGCGCCAATTTTCTCGACCGTTCCAATATGTACCATGCCGAAGGCATGTTTAATTTCAAGCAGCAGATCGACCCCGCTATCGTGGAGCTTATTGCGGGGGGCAATTACCGGATGTATGACCTCAATTCGGAGGGTACCCTCTTTGCGCTCGATGCTAACGGCGACGAATTCAATATCCGCGAATGGGGTGCTTATGTGCAGGCAGGGCGCAATTTCAATGATATTTTTAAGTTGACGGCATCGTTGCGCTACGACAAAAACGAGAATTTCAAGGGCCAGTTCAGTCCACGTGTATCGGGCGTGCTTACCGTGGCCGACCACCACAACTTCCGCGCGTCATTCCAGCGCGGTTTCCGCATACCCACCACCCAGAACCAATATATCAACCTGCTCACACCACAGGCGCGGATCATCGGTGGCTTGCCGCTCTTCCGCGAACGTTACAACATGATTGACAATCCGGTATATGCGCTGTCGGATATCCAAAGCGGCAACATCGAGCCCTACCAGTTCGAAGAATGGGAACCCGAAAAGGTGGAGACCTATGAAATAGGCTATAAAAGCGCTATCGACAACAGGCTTTTCGTCGACCTCTTCTATTACTACAACCGCTTCCTCTCGTTCGAGGGAGCAGCTGTATTGGTACAATTAAAAGACCCCAACGGATCAGTTGCCGACCTGGCCGACCCGACGCGCCGCAATGTGTATAGCATGCCGCTGAATGCACCACAGGTACTTAAAAACTCGGGCTGGGGCATCGGGTTGGATTATGTGATTGGACGCGGCTATACGCTCAGCGGCAATGTTACGCAGAACGTATTGCTAAACGACGAGGAACTGCGCGAGCAGGACCCCGCGTTTATCACGTTTTTCAACTCGCCCAAATACCGGTTTAACCTCGGGTTCGCCAACCGCGATATCAATCGGACCGGATGGGGCTTTGGTCTCACGTTCCGCCACCAAACGGAGTTCTTGTGGAACGCAAGCATGGGCACCCCAGCTGTGAATATCGGCAGGCATTCGATGATTCCGGCATACTCGACCTTCGACGCCCAGGTAAGCAAAAAGATTCCCGCCATCAAATCCATCGTGAAATTCGGTGGTACCAACATCGGCAATAACTTATATACCACTGGTTTCGGTAATCCATCGGTAGGAGGCCTTTATTATGTTTCCCTCTTGTTTGACCAGTTGCTGAATTGACGAAAGGCTGCTGCGGCAGCAAAGGCTGTAACAATCCCAGTGGATGTGCGTCATAGGTCTAAAACCACGAAACACACGATGCTGGAGATTAAAAATATGGTGAAGCAATATGCCAACCACCGGGCGTTGGACGATGTGTCTACCAATGTTGAAAAGGGAAGCATATTCGGTCTTCTGGGCCCAAACGGGGCAGGCAAAACCTCGCTTATCCGAATCATCAACCAAATCACGGCGCCCGATGGCGGGGAGATATACTTTGACGGTGAACGGTTGAATCCCAAACACATTGGGCGTATCGGCTACCTTCCGGAGGAGCGGGGCCTGTACAAAAAGATGGAGATTGGCGAGCAGATGCTATACCTCGCCCAATTGAAGGGGCTTTCGAGAAGCGAGGCGACCGATCGGATCAAACATTGGTTCGAAAAAATGGAGATGCAGAGCTGGTGGCACAAGAAAGTCGAAGACCTGAGCAAGGGCATGCAGCAGAAAGTGCAATTTGTTGCTACCGTGGTGCATCAGCCCGATTTGATCATCCTCGATGAGCCGTTCACGGGGTTCGATCCGGTGAACGTGAACATCATCAAAGAAGAGATACTGGCCCTTAATCGTAGTGGGGCAACCATCATTTTTTCTACCCACCGGATGGAATCCGTTGAAGAGCTGTGCGACACGATTGTGCTCATCAACAAGTCTAAAAAGATCCTGGATGGCAAGGTGAAGGAAATCAAAAACGCCTACCGTACGAACACCTACCGGGTGGAATACCTCCACCGCGAGACGCACCTCACCGACATTCCCGATCTATTCACCATCAATGGCCGTGAAGAGACTGGCGACAACACCACGCTAACGCTACAGATTGCGGATGGCAAGACCATTAACGATGTATTGGTATACCTGATCCCGCTGGTACAAATCCACGAACTCAAGGAGGTTATCCCGAGTATCCACGATATCTTTGTGCAACAAGTAACCGCCAAAGCGAATTCCACCTTTAACGCAGCGTCCTCATGAATAAGATATTACTGATTGTCAAGCGTGAATACCTGAGCCGCGTGAAGAAGAAATCTTTCCTGCTGGTGACTTTCCTTGTCCCGCTGTTTCTCATCGGGATTTATGCACTCACCATCTACCTCACGGCCAAAAGCTTTGAAAACAACCAAGCGACCGTTTACGTGGTAGACCAGAGCGGGTTGTTTAACGGGAAGGTTGGCAATACGGACGACATCACATTTTTGGAAGGGTCTGGCGACATCGCCGCCGAAAAGAAACGGATAATGACCGAGGAGGGGAAGACATTTCTTCTGGTTATTCCGGCGGATGTATCGGCATCGTCGCACGTGGAGCTTTTCGCCAAAGAAACAGCCAGTTTTGGCGTGCAGGACGAGATTACCGACCAGTTGGAAGATGTGCTTCGCGACAGGGCCTTTGCCGACGCCGGCATCGACCGAACCACGGTGGAAAGCATCCGTCCGGATGTGCGCCTTTCTGCCAAGGAAATGACTGATGAAGGCGAAAAAGATAGCAGCGCCGGGGCTGCCATGGGAATTGCCATGTCGCTTTCCATCCTGGTGTACATCTGTCTTTTCTTGTACGGGTCGCAGGTAATGCGGGGTATCATCGAAGAGAAGAACAGCAGGATCGTAGAGGTGATCATCTCGTCGGTAAAACCCTTCCAGTTGATGATGGGTAAGATTCTCGGTATCGGCTTGGTCGGGCTTACCCAGTTTATCCTCTGGATTCTGCTGTCCACAGCTTTAGCGGGTGTAGCAGGTACGAGCATTATGGGAGGTGATGGGATGAAGGCGCAGGTTGAGCACCAACAGCTCATGCCCGATAATGGCGCTTCGGCAGCGGTTGGTTCGGAGATGGGCATGGTCGACAAGGTTACCCAAGAGCTGGGTAAAGTCGATTTCCAAACCATTATCATCACGTTCTTGCTCTATTTCTTTGGCGGGTACCTGCTGTATAGCGCGTTGTTTGCCGCGGTGGGTTCTGCGGTAGATAGTGAAACCGAGACCCAGCAATTCATGCTCCCGATTACGATTCCGCTCTTACTTACCTATATGTTATCGTTCGGCGTATTGATCAACGATCCGCATGGGCCGCTGGCGTTTTGGTTGAGCATGATACCGTTCACCTCGCCCATAGCCATGCTGGTGCGGGTGCCCTTTGGGGTCCCGGTATGGGAAATTGCCCTATCGTTTGCCCTGCTGGCGGGCGGCTTTATCCTTACCACCTGGGTGGCCGGTCGTATTTACCGGGTGGGCATCCTGATGTACGGCAAGAAAGCCAGTTATAGAGAATTGGTTAAATGGTTCCGTTATAAAGGGTAGTTGATTGTGAGCAAGTGAGATTGTGAACTTGTGAGTCTGTGAGTAAATAACCCTTTTTACAGATTCACAATCTCACTTGCTCACTTGCTCACTTGCTCACAATCTCACAATTTTACAATCTCACAATTTTACAAAATACCATGCAACGGCCCACCTTGTGCTCCTAACGCGTCTACCTTCTTTTCGATATCGGCATCTTTGACAAGCTCGGGGGCATGATGCGGCTTTTTGCGGGCATCGATAATCAGCGGGCCGCGGCATCCCCAATGCTTGTGGCGGGCAAAGCTTCCTACGCCGTGGATGTCGTGCGAAGGGTTGCTCCGGGTGAAGGTAACCCATACGAAATTATCGGCATTGGCCGCCGTAAAGGCCGCATCATCGCAAAGCACCAACAACTGGATGCCACTGAAATTGACATCGCGGACTTCATGGCACCACGTTTCTATCCTTTTGGTTTCCGTTGCTTCGTCGGTATATGCAGGTGCTTCCACGGCTACCACACCCGGTAGGGCCAATTTGCAAGCTTGGAAGGGTTGGGGCAAGGCAAAACCACCCGGCAATTCGGTTGTCAATTCACGCTTTTTACTGCCTACCGCCGCAAAGACCACTTTAGAGCCTGCATTCAACCCATCGCCCGAATAATCCAGCGTATCGATGGTGGTTTGTGTGTGGAAGTGCAGGTCGCGCGCTAAGTCAATCCGCTCGAAGATATGTGTTAAGAAAGCCGTCACATCGTGGATGTCCAAATGCGGGTTATCCTGATGCGCTGAAATGAACAGGTACTTGGCCAGGCTCAGCTGGTTTTTGCCCAATATCTGGTTGGCAATCGTGAGGATTTCCTGTGGCCGTTGCGTCTCCGTGTAAGGCGTGTAGCGTTCGCTGCCGATGGCGAACAACAGCGGGTGCACGCCAGCGGCATCCACCGCATGCACGGCATGGAGGCCATTTATTTCCTGCGGGATGGCTGACCCGGTGATTTCGTGTATCAGCGCACCGAAACTGGTGTCTTCCTGCGGTGGCCTCCCCACCACGGTAAATGACCAAATAGGGTCTTTGCGGTGGTATACCTTGTGCACCCGCATCAGTGGAAAGGGGTGCACGAGGCTATAGTAGCCCAGGTGGTCGCCAAAGGGCCCCTCGGGTTTGTTCTCCTGTGGATACACCGTTCCGGTAATCACAAAGTCGGCATCAGCGGAAATACAGAATCCCTCTGCATCATAAAAATAGCGGAAACGCCGGTTGCCCAGTGCGCCGGCGAAGGTCAGTTCGGACAGCTCCTCGGGCAATGGCATCACTGCCGCGAGGGCGTGCGCCGGCGGACCGCCCACAAAGATACTGACCTTCAATGGTTGGCCCAGTTCATTGGCTTTCGTTTGATGGATGCCGATACCGCGGTGCAACTGGTAATGCAGTCCTATCTCCGTGTCGGGCATGTAATCATTGCCACCCAGCTGGATCCGGTACATGCCCACGTTGGCGTGCATCGCGCCCGGTTTAGTCACATCTTCCGTGTAGACCTGTGGCATGGTGACGAACGGACCGCCGTCCATCGGCCAGTTCACAATCTGCGGCAACTGACTGATGCGCGTAGTGCCATGTAAAATGGGGGCATTCCGGCCGGTTTTCCATGGAAGTGCAGACAGGGCCGTTGCCGCTACGTGCGCATAGCGGAACGGGTTTTTGGCCACCTGCATCGGGTCGGACTTCACATCAACCAACGTCTTGATTTTATCAAGCGTATCCCTGAACATGAAACGGGAACGGTCCAACGTGCCGAATAGGTTGGATACCGCCGGAAAGGGGCTTCCTTTGATATTTTCAAACAGCAAGGCGGGCCCTTGGGCGTCATACACACGCATGTGGACGGCCGCCATTTCAAGATAAGGGTCTACTTCCTGTTTGATCCGCACGAGATGGCCGTGCCGTTCCAGGTCATTGATGCATTCGGCGAGGCTACGGTATCCCATGGTGCCCTTGTTAGGTTTAAAATAAATCGCTATGTGTGCCCGTTCTCGTTAAGGTGACAAGCCTTATGGTGTCTTCCTGTTTCCAAACCAACAGCCAATCGGGCTGGATATGACACTCCCAAAACCCACGATAATTGCCTGTCAATTTGTGGGGTTTATTTGTTTGTGGGACCGTGCCCTTTTCAACCAATTGGGTAACAATGTCATCGAGAAGTCGAATATCCAAACCCCGTTTTTTAGCGAGTTTAATATCTCTTTTGAACTTCCCTGTCTGTTCAAGCTGATACATTACGAATAAAGATCCTTCCTGAAATCCGCGAGCGTGGTTTTGGTCGTCTTACCTAATTTGGCCTCTTTTATCGCCTTTTCAGTCTCTTTATTGTAATGAGGTCCTTCAAGTTCCACAAAAGGAAGTGTTTTAAGGTATTCGTAAAACACTTTTGCTTGTTTGCTCCGCTTATCTATTTTGATTGTGATTTCCATATCCGCACACGTTAATGATACGCCCTCCAAATGTACAAAAAAATAAAATTGATCCCTATTGTTGAGATAAAAGGATAATCGTTTACGACCTCAGCTTAGGGATATCAGTCACCACCTCGCTTAAGATACGGTACGATTTCAACCGCGCGCCTTGGTCGTAGATGTTGCCGGTGGTCATCAACTCGTCCACATCGGTCTCTTCGACGAAGGCGATAAGCTGCCGTGCCAGGCTTTCCGGACCACCGATAAAGGTACAGGCCGTCATCTGTTTCACGGCCACCTCTATTTCGGGCGACCAGTACGGATCCATGGAAGGTACGGGCGGTTGCAGGGGGCGTCGCGTGTTGGTTACGATGCCGAGAAACATGCGGTACATGCTGGTTGCCAACACCTCGGCTTCCGCATCGGTGTCGGCGGCGATGACGTTCACACACGCCAGCACATAAGGTTTTTCCAGCTGTGCCGACGGTTTGAAGTTTTGCCGGTAGATGGCTATGGCGCGGTGGAGCTGTGCCGGTGCAAAATGGGAGGCAAAGGCATACGGTAGCCCGAGCTCTGCCGCGAGGTACGCGCTATCGGTACTGGACCCCAATATCCATATCGGGATGTCGAGCCCTTCACCGGGGAATGCCCGCACGCGCCCAGCGACATTGTCATCGCCGAAATACAGCTGGAGTTCGCGGATATCGGAAGGGAAATGATAGGCCGTGCCGAGGTTGTTGCGGCGTAGGGCGGCGGCGGTCAGCTGGTCGGTGCCTGGGGCGCGGCCCAGCCCCAGGTCGATACGGCCCGGATAGAGCGCCTCCAATGTACCGAACTGTTCGGCGATGGCCAGCGGGGCATGGTTGGGTAGCATCACGCCTCCCGAGCCAACGCGGATATGTTCAGTCTTGCCGGCCACATGGCCAATCAGCACCGAAGTGGCCGAACTGGCGATATTTTCCATGTTGTGGTGCTCGGCGAGCCAAAGGCGGGTATAGCCCAATTGCTCGGTGTAACGGGCGGCCTCAACGGTACGGGCGATGGCCGAAGCGGCATCGCCGCCCTCAATGATTACCGAAAGATCGAGTGTGGAAAGTTGGAGTTGTTTGTGCATATCATACAAAGAACCACAATAAAGGCCTCAAGCACAAATGGCGGTCAGCATTTTGATGCAAAGATGACCAACAGCTCATTGTTGGGGCCGGTGCAGAAAAATAAGTGGCGGCCGCCATCTTCACCAATGCGGTGCCGCTTTCGGAGCACCTCCGCCTTAAGCGGGAAGTTGCGTGTGGTTACATTTCCGCGTGGAGCGGCTTTCGACTTCTTGAAGTCGCCATAGCTCATCACATCGGTTATGCGGAATATTTTCCCCATGAAGTCGTCCCGCGGTTCGCTAGCCGTATACAAGTGGGTATGGCGGTGAAGCTTTTTCAGTCCATAGCGTGTACCGATCAATTTAAATGCGCCCGCCTTCAGCAGTGCCGCATCGGGTTCGTACAGGTAGCCTGTTGGCGCTCCCAAGATGGTGTTGGCGGCATGCTCTTCCGAGCGTGTAAAAGCGAATGAGGCAGTGGTATCCGCCGTTAATGCGGTGGCCATCAAGCGTGGTTCATCGGCATGGCCGCGATCCAAAACGAACAAGAGCTCCTTACACTCGTTATCGGTACTGACAATATGTACCGCACTAACGCATTCCAATGCTTGTAGTGCAGCCGTGATATCGAGCAAGGGCGCTGATTTAATCATCACCCTGGCCACTTTCCGGAGCAGTTCGTGTTGGGTGGCCACTACATCGGGAACACAATCTTCCAATTGGAACACCTTACGTTGCGCAACACGACGCGATGGGTCGATATACGCTACGTCGAAAGTGTTGTCGGGCAGGCTTTGTAAGTATCCGATGCCATCGGCAGCGATAAAGGTGGTGTTTGCTACGCCCAGTGCCGATGCGTTGTGGCGAGCGATTTCCGAGAGGCTGGCGTTGATTTCGCAATGGGTCACCGCTTCCGCCCGTTGCGCAAAGAAGACGGAGTCGACACCGAAGCCCCCCGTGAGGTCGATCACTTCTGTGCCTTTAGGAACGACGGTGGCCTTGTAGCCCGCCGTAACTTGAGAAGAAGCCTGCTCAATGGACAGCTTTTCAGGATAGTAGATGCCCGGTGTGTCGTACCACAGTGGTAATTTTTTTCGGCAGCGTTGCCGGCCATCCAGTTGTTGCGCCAGTTCAGCCGCAGCAACTGTCGTGAACGGACTTTTCCGCAGCGCCATCGTTGCCGGATCGCTTTGCTCGTGCTCGGCCAAATAGCGCTGTACTTCCGGGGTTAGGAGGTGTCGATTCATGTAATCATTAAGAGAAAGCCAGTTGGCGGATATGTGAAAACGAAGCGTCGGCGGCGTTCAGCTGTTGTTCGCGCGACTGTTCCAGCACCGCCCGGTCGGTCGCAAGCGCCCGGTCGACCCCTTCATTTATTTCATTTAAAGAGACGGTGTGATTTATCCCGTCTACCCCCCAGGTTTGCAGGTAACTATGGAGCTTGGTCACTGCTATGCCCACATACGGCACGGCATAGCTCATGGCAGTAATAGCTCCGTGCAAGCTGGTGCCTACGTAAACACCCGCGTTGGCAACGAGGTACATGATGTCCCAGATGGTTACTTCATCAAACAAGATGGAAGGCTGTGCCAGCAAGGGAGCTATCCGTTGCAGGGCCAGATGATCATCGTGATTGAGCGCTTTGCCGATGGGGCAGAGGCACAGGTGCAGGCCTGTTTTGGAAGCAACGGCGTCGAGTTGCTGCGCAAGTAGCCGTTCGTTTGCTTTCGCGTGGTTGTTCTTGATCTGGAAGAACACATACCGGTGCCGATTTCCGGCCACGTATTCGGCTACCTGTGGGGATACGCGTTCGGCAAGCAGCGCTACTGGGTAAAAGCTGGACATGAGGATGGCCGAATCGGGATAAAGGTGCGTATCGATGCCCTGTTTGGCTAAGTTCCGCTGCGTGGCCTCGTCGCGCACCGCAAAGTAGTCGACACCACGCAACTTATCGCGGAGCGCGCCAAACCGGTTGAATGTGGCGGGGTCGATTTCCGATCCGCCCAGCGAGTTGAAAATTACCCGGTCCACCCCGGCGAAGTCTGATGCCGTGAACACAAAAGGCAGCGCGGTTTCACCGTGCAGCCGCCGTTTGGCAAATGCGTTGAGGTCAATAACCTTATTGATATAATGATGGAAGCGACGGGTACGTTTAAAGGTGCTGTTCAATGCCAACAGCAACGAACTCCAAGTAACCG
Organism: Parapedobacter flavus; assembly: GCF_035818675.1. NCBI lineage: Bacteria > Pseudomonadati > Bacteroidota > Sphingobacteriia > Sphingobacteriales > Sphingobacteriaceae > Parapedobacter > Parapedobacter flavus. The sequence continues at coordinate 31,526 of NZ_JAYKZZ010000010.1, read as the reverse complement.
CCACTGCCTCTCCGCCGGCTACGATAACGCTGGTGTGCCCCGTACTTTCCCGGCAAGCACGGTAGAACGCCTGTATATCGTCAGTAGGCTTACCGCCGAGCGCACTAAGGTCACTTTCGATGATACCGAAATAACGGGTATCAAACGATTGTCCATAGGTGGCCAGTTGCGCTTCGATGACGAGCGGAAACAGGAGGTCGCCGTAGTTGAAGCGATCGAACGCGCCGATGATGAAGATGTGGTTTTCAGTAGCCAAAGCGAATACGTAAAAAGCGAGTAAATAAATAGCTTGTTTGCAAGATTCGTACCTAAACATGCTTGTTATTCCACCAGCCCGGCTTCATGCAGTTGCCAGATGGGGGAGGAGGCCCGCAGCTGTGCTACGGCAGTAGTGAGTTGCCCGATGGCGGTGTTCACTTCCGCCTCGGTATTGAACCGGCCTAGGCTGACCCGTAACGAGGCGTGGGCATCGGCCGCAGAACGTCCCATTGCCATCAGTACGTGGGAGGGATCGCGCGTGCCACTTACACAAGCTGAACCCGAGGCAAGCGCAATATCCGGCACGGCAACCATGATTTGGTCGGCGCGGAGGTGCTTGAATGTGATGTTGCTCACGTGCGGTAGCCGCAGCGCCCTTCGGCCGTTTACAGCGGTGGCTGGTAAATTCGTTAACGCCGTTTCCAGCATATCGCGCAGTTTGGCCAGCCGCAGCGATTCGTCGGCAAACTGCTGCCCGGCCATGTCGGCCGCTTTCCCCAACCCCACAATTCCCGGCACATTCAACGTACCCGCGCGGAGCTTGTTTTCTTGTCCGCCACCGTGCAGTAACGCCCCAGTCTGTATACGTCTGGCACGGCGGCGGATATAGAGTGCGCCAATGCCTTTCGGGCCGTATAGTTTATGCGCACTTAGGCAGAGCAGGTCGGGCCCCGTTTCGCCTACATCAATCGCTATTTTTCCCGCCGCCTGGGTAGCATCGCAAAAAAACAGGGCGTCGTGGTTATGCACGCGCTCGGCAATGTCTGCGATGGGGTGGAGCATGCCGGTTTCGTTGTTTGCCCACATGAGGGCCACCAAGACCGTATCGGGGCGGATGGCTGCTTCCAGCGCATCCAAGTCGATCGTGCCGTCTGATGCCACGGGTAGGTAGGTTACCTCAGCGCCCTTTTTTTCGAGGTAAGCGAGGGTATCCAGCACCGCCTTGTGTTCGGTTCGGCAGCTGATGATGTGTTTGCCTTTACTTTGGTAGTGTTCAAACATCCCTTTAATGGCCATGTTGATGGCCTCGGTTGCTCCCGAAGTGAACGTGATTTCGTTGGGGGCAGCACCGATGAGCGCCGCGGTCTGCTCGCGGGCGATATCGATGGCCGCGGCCGCTGCGCGGCCTGCGCGGTGCGTAAGGCTGGATGCATTGGCATAATGCGTGGTGAAATACGGCATCATCGCGTCCAGCACACCCGGGTCGAGCGGTGTAGTTGCATTGTTGTCGAAATAAATCAACCTGTCCATCTTGCGAATTTATAAACAATTTCACCGCTATGGGTGTTTTCCCTATAACTTTACAGCATAATCACAACAATTATGAAATTTACAAGAAAGGCAAGTGCCCATTGGAAGGGTACGGGAAAAGATGGCAGCGGCACCGTTAGCACGCAAAGCACCGTGTTGGACAAAACCGCCTACTCCTACAAGACACGTTTTGAAGACGGGGTAGGGACAAACCCCGAAGAGTTGATCGGAGCGGCACATGCAGGTTGTTTCACCATGCAACTCAGCTTCTTACTTACTGAAAAAGGATATACGCCCGGTCACCTCCATACGGAGGCTAAAGTGACGTTTGAAGATGGAAGCATCACCTCCGTAGCGCTTGATTTGAAGGGAACAGTTGAGGGGATTTCCGAATCGGAGTTCAGTGAGATTGCTGAAAAAGCGAAGGCTATCTGCCCGATTTCAAAGTTGTTGGACACCACGATTGAACTGACGGCTATATTGATGTGAGGACCACCGGAAAACACTTGTGAAAAAAAGCAAGTTTATGTATGTTTGCATCGGCAAAATTTTGCCGATGCCGACGTAGCTCAGCTGGTAGAGCAACGCATTCGTAATGCGTAGGTCGTAGGTTCGAATCCCATCGTCGGCTCATTATCTAAAGACACGAAAGCCCCTCTATTTAAGCGTAATGAGGCTTTTCTGTTGAATTTCAATGTGCTTGTATTCTAAATGAGTTGTTAGTAAATATGGTGTTTTAATCCTAGGTTTATCTCATGTTTGTCTCATTCTTTGTCTCATTTTAATTAACCTAAAACCTAATTGCTTTGCCTTTATAGGTCACCCTATAGTAATCCGTTGTCTGCATAGCTATAATAATCGGATGCTGTTATCACGATATGGTCGTATAGCGATATATCGATCGTCTTCAATGTTTAAGTTATAGTTTCGTTTTCAAGATTATTATAAGTGGTTGCCGTCCTTATTTATTTTCAATTTTCCTCTTTCGGCTCGCCAAAACCCTTGATCAGAAATATTAGTGATTTGTCATACACCTCAAATGAAAACTTTATTTTTGGAATATGATCCAATTTAAAAAAATAGGTATAAGAAATCTGCTCATTTTTTTCTCCTCCACACTGATTTATGCTTTGTGCCAGATGCTTTTCAGCATTATTCTGATGAAGGAAGATTTGTGGAACAATTTTCATATCCAGTTGTTTTCGCATTATTTGGTAATTGTTACCATGTGTATAGCAGATTTTCTTTTATTAAGATTCCTTAATAAGCATTTGCCTTATTCCAAAAATATTCTATATCGAATCATGGCTGATATTACAGGGTTGGTCGTAATATGTCTGATTATATTATGTCTGTTCAATTACGTGATTTATGACGTCCTGTTGATTTCCGAAGAAGGATTACCTTCTTTCCTTGTCAAATTTGCATTTGCAATGACAAATAACATCCCAATTCTGCTGTCATTTGAACTAATTTATTATTTCCAGTCCGAACAAAAAGCCATAGCCGATTCTGAAATAGCGAAACGTAGAGTATTGCTATTCCAGCATGAAACATTGAGGGCACAGATAAATCCACATTTCTTATTCAATTCATTAAATGTGTTATCTTCTCTAATATATATAAATCAGGAAAATGCCAACAAGTTTACGAAAGCCCTCTCAAAAACCTATCGGTATGTACTCTCACTCACCCAACAGCCAGTGGTATCGGTGACCGAAGAATTGGATGCTTTGGATTCGTATATATTCCTGATGAGAATGCGATTTGAAAATGCTTTTACTTTTACGGTAAATAAAATATCTTCCTCTGAACAGCATAAGATTATTCCCCTTACCCTACAATTATTGATAGAAAATGCTTTCAAGCATAATAAGGCAACAGAAGAATCATTATTGAATATTAAAATTAATGTGGATAGCGAGTATATTACAGTCGAAAACAACATCCAACCGTCCCACGATGTTGAGAAGGGCGGAATCGGGCTGAAATATATTACGCAACAGTATAAATTATACGGTAAAGATGTTGTTGTGGATCATACCACACAATTGTTTATAGTAAAAATCCCCTTTATAAAGTCATGAAGTACCTGATAGTTGAAGATGAACGCTTCGCTTACGAAGAAGTGAAACGTATGATAACGAAATTACGTCCTGATTATTTGTTGGAGAAGCAAACTAAAACAGTGATAGATACCATCGAGTTTTTGAAAACTTCTGCCGTAGATTTAATTCTTATGGACATACGTCTTGCAGACGGTAACTGCTTCGAGATATTCAATCACATAGAGGTCACCACCCCGGTAATCTTTACAACTGCATATGATGAGCATGCGATTAAAGCGTTTAAATTAAACAGTATTGATTATCTGTTAAAACCATTTAATGAAAATGAGCTGGAAGTGGCGTTAATTAAATTTGAGAATATCTTTCATAGTGTTTCCTATAAAGCCAACCCTAAGAACTATGAACAGCTATTATCTGTCAGAACCAAAAACAGATTTCTGATATCCAAAGGGGAAAACTATCATTATATAGAGACTAAGGATATCGCTCATTTCTATAGCGAAGGCGGAGTTGTCTTCCTCCATACGTCCAATGATAAGCGATATATCATTAATTATACCTTAGACCAGTTAGAGCACCTCCTTGATATTCGTTTATTTTTTCGTGTATCACGTAATTGCATTGGGAATGTAAAAGCTATTAAGAATGTTGCTAAATACTTCAACAGCCGTCTAAAACTTTCCTTTTTGCCAATATGCCCACATGAGGTTTTGGTAAGCCGTGTACGCGTACCGGACTTTCTAAAGTGGATGGATGGTATCGTGGAATAACCTAAGACCGAAAATTTCATCCCTTTAATAACGCATTTCATGTATTAGATTCTAAAGCCTATAGTTTCCTGATTTCGTAATCGCTCAGGGCATCGTTCTTTTGTTCAGAATTTAAAAATAACATTCAAAATTTTAAAACTTCAGAACAATGAAAAAGAACATGTTAACATTTGTTTTCGCAGTAGGCACACTAATTTTTTCTACTCAATTATCCGCACAGGAGAACCCGTTATCTGTGGGTTTCAAAGCCGGCACAGGTCTATCAAATTATCGCTTGGGAGGTGATATGAAAAGCTTAAAAAGTAAAATGAGCTTTGGCGGTTCCGCGGGTGTTTTTATAAAATATGACCTAAGTCCAAATTTCGCAGTGCAATCTGGTATTGATGTGTACTACAACACCTCGAAACTTGAATCTTTAACTGATAAATCATCTGATAAACTCAAATCTTTTGGAGTAGAGATACCTCTTTACGGAATTGTTCAGGGAGAGCTTGGAAGTGGAAAGGCTTTTATAGGTGCGGGTCCCTATGCCGGCTATGGTATCAGTACGAAATTGGATGGTGTGAACTTATATAAAAAGAACAATGGAACAGGAACCACGATGAACCGTTTTGACTATGGTGTAGGGGGAATCGTTGGCTACGACTTTGATAAGAACTGGCAGATAAATGCTAGTTACAAATTTGGACTAGCCGATCTGCACAAAGGCAAAGGAGGCTCTATGAAAAACCAAGGTGCATCCATCGGTATAGCCTATAAATTCTAATATTCATCACTACGATTAATTAATGCTTTGCGTACCGAATTTTAACCCCTGTCAGTAACAAGATGCATGAAATTCGGTACGCAATAACCTCTTTCACCCGATAGGTAAATTTTAAATTACATTCCACCCATTATATTCTGCAATTCATCCCTTTGATTCTGAAGTCCACAACTTATCGCTTTCTGCCCTGCTTCATTCATCGTTGCTTTGCTTAACATAAATTGAAATTATCTCAAACATAAATTTAAAAATCTAATGAAATTAAAGTCATTATTATTAACAACGTTGGTAACGTTGCTATATCTACAAGGAAAAGCACAGGAAGTAACTTTCAAAACAGAGTATCTCGGAAAATCCGGATACTACTATCTGCCTCCTGGTGAAAAGCCGAGAGAAAAAATCGGCGGAAAGGGTTCTGCAATGGTTTATCAGGCTGGAGTCAACATACCATTATCGATGAAACTAAATGAGAACAACCGCCCGACGGCATGGGGCATTGGTCTTGGAGGGTCATATGTTTCGTTGAAAAACCAAAATTTCTCGGACCAAATGGCGTCCGAAATTATGAATTTTCAAGTAGGAATTTACCATTTGCGACCATTGAATGACAGGTGGTCGATGAGAGCTAGTCTTGGTATGGGTGTATTTACCCCTTCTACCGATTTTTCAAAAATCAGTTTCAAAAATGTGCTTGCAAGTGGAAGTGCTGTTTTTATCCGTCATTTGAATCCTAATCTTTCTATAGGTGGCGGGGTTGCAATAAATAGTTCATTAGGCTACCCAATGGTGTTTCCGGCCGTGTATGTAAAATGGAAAACCGAAGGCAAATTTGACCTGAATGTAGAGCTTGTCGACGGACTGGAAGTGTCAGCAGGTTATGATATCAATGATAAATTTAAACTTTCGTATGCGCTTGAAATGAATGGTCAGGTTGCATTGTTGAAAAAAGACGGCAAGGATGTAATTTTTTCTCATCAGTATATTGTTACTGGATTTCGTCCGGAGTATAAAATTAGCGAAAAGCTATCTGTGACTGGTATGGCAGGGCTCAATCTCTACCGCCCCGCATCTTATAGCGATAGAACCCTAAAAGGTGTTTTTGCATCTGATAACGATTACTATTTTTCTGTTTCACCCTATGTGTCAGCCGGATTAAAGATGAAATTTTAATGATGGACAATCTGAAGCAAACCCTGCGACTTTTTGTATATAGATTTGTCTATGTAGCTATTTACCTGATAAGTCTGCTGCCAATGACATTCTTGTATGCAATGGCCTCTTTTACTTTTTTTGTTGTTTATTATTTAGTTGGATACAGAAAAGAAGTTGTCGTTCAAAATGTTGCACGTTCGTTCCCCGAAAAACAATACGGAGAGATTCATGCAATCGTAAAAAAATTCTATGAATGCTTTGTGGCTTATTTTGCTGAAATGATAAAAGGTGTTTCTATTCCGACAAAAACACTTGATAAGAAAATAGTATTTGAGAACCTCGAGTTAGTGGATCTGTATATAAAATCAGGGCGCAATGTTATCGCTTCAGTTGGGCACTGTGGTAATTGGGAAGCATTAAATTTTTTACCTCATAAGGTTCAGTACGACGTTCATGCAGTATACAAGCCATTGAGTTCCAAGCTAGCGAATAGTCTTATGGTCAAACTCCGCTCTCGTTTCGGTATGAAGTTAATTCGTGACAAAGCGGTAATACGATATATACTATCCAAGAACTCGTCTCCAGCTGTGTATCTTTTTATTGCAGACCAACGTCCAAAGATAAAAGATGAAAAATACAGGTTTACTTTATTGAATCAGGAAACAAATTTTTTTTCAGGAATGGAAAAACTGGCCCGTACAAGTGAAGCGGCGGTCATATACCTACATATTACGCAACTTACAAAAGGAAATTACAAGGTAAGCTGCATACCCATAAATGCAAAAGCAGAATCTACAAAAGTGGGTGAAATTACTCAAAAGTATGTTGAGTTGCTCACAGAAAATATCAAAGAAGAACCATATGGCTGGCTATGGACACATAAGCGGTGGAAAAGATAAAATACACAAAATAACTAAACATTTTTGACGATGAAATATTTATTAGTTGACGATGAAAAACAAGAAGAGCAGACGCTGCTCGACAATATTGCCGAGTTCTTGTGGGACAATGGAAACGAGGTATATAGTCGTAATAATTTTGATAATGAGAATGATTATAAAAATATTATGAAGTCTTGTGATTGTCTCGTTTTTTTAAATCATAGTAATTACTGTCTGAAAAATATGGTGTAAAACGGGCTAAGGTCGTGTACCTTCTGGTCCAGACGCTCAATGCCAGCATATGTAACGTATTCTAAAAACTCATAGAATTCCTCATGGTCAATTTCTAGGATTTCGCACGCTTTTTCTGTGTATCTTCGATTCATCATGATCGGTAAGTTGAAGAACTCGGTCCTGCTATGCGGATCTTCCGATAGATCCAAATCCAGTATCGTAGCTATCGCAAACAGGTATACAGCCAAAATGTCTTCCTTTTCGGGGATAAACGGCGTGATCACATCACATGTATGATTGACCTTAAATGTATAAATTTTATTTTAGATTAAACGGTGAGAAGGCAATGGGAAACAAGTCCGACATTTGGGTTTGCCGGGCTTTTAACAGAACAATCCCTTTTTACCAGGGAATTTCGCCTGTTTCCGGATTAGTTTCTTCGCTGAAGAATTTACCTGTCGGGCCATCCTGACCGATCAATGTATATTTTACGATTCGGTTTCCCGCAGTTTCCACTTCACCACCATTACCGAAAGTAAAATCAGTGCTTGTATAACCCGGACAAACCGCATTTACTTTAAATGCGGTATCACGCAGTTCATAAGCCAGATGGATGGTGTACATATTCAAAGCAGCTTTTGATGAACCATATACTGCATATTTTGCAAAATCATAGGCCGGCCAATTAGGATCGCTTTGCAGGGAAAGTGACCCTACGCTGGTGCTCACGTTTACAATTCTTGGTTCAGGTGATTTTCGTAACAGATCAACGAATGCTTTTGTAACCCTCGCCACGCCAAACACATTGGTGTCAAAGGCGGTCATAAATTGGTTTGAAGTTGATTCAAGGGCGATGTACGGAGGTTCACCTCCATTGATGCCTGCGTTGTTGACCAGTATGTCCAGTACGTCCGTTTTTCTGCCTATTTCGGTTCGGGCATTCTTTACCGAATCCTCATCGGTGATGTCTATCTGAACAACTTCTACATTTGTCAACCCTTCGGCTTTCAGTTTTTCAACAGCCTGTAAACCGTTTTCCAACATTCGGCTACCGAGGTAAACGCGAACCCCTTTTTGCAATAGTTGCTTTGCTGTTTCAAAGCCAATACCTTTATTGGCTCCAGTGATAAATGCTGACTTCATTTTTCTTTGCTTTAATGTTACCGTACAAAGGTGGCCCGATTAACAATAAAGTCATTTACCATTTGGTAAAAAGTGATTTAACGGATGTTTTTCCGTATTCTGCTCAAAGAAGTGGCCGTAACACCCAAATATGAAGCAATATGGACGAGTGGTATTCTGTTAGCCAAATTTGGAAAGTTTTTCAAAAAATCTAAATAACGGGTTTTGGCATCGGTATGTAACTTGGGCTGTTCTACATTTACTTTATCCAGCAATGTTTTTATGGTAATCTTATTGATGATCTTATCCCAATCCATTATGATTTCTGATAGTTCTTTAAAACTTTCAAACGTAAATGAAACCAATTTACAATCGGTAACCGCCCTAATGTAGATCATAGATGAAATTTTGTGGTTGAAACTTTCCAGGTCCACCACAAAATGATTTTCATCTACGAAATGATGTACAATTTCTTCGCCTTTATTATTGTAATAGCAAATCATCAAAACGCCTTCTTGAATAAATGCGATATGCCTGGCAATTTTGCCGGCTTCGGAAAAATGCTCCCCTTTCGGTAGAAATCTTTCTTCTGCTTTTGCTTTAACCAAATCAATCTGCTTTTGATTAAAATGACCGAATTGCAATAAATAGCTGATCAATTCTTCCATCGCTTAATTATCAAAAAAAACTTTTTTTCTTGTGTCCAATATTGAATCTATTCCCTGTAAACTTAGTTCTTTATATCTTGTTGTCGCATCATTTCCGGCAAAATAATGTAAATTTTTCTTTCCATCTGTTGCTGCTTCATAGACAACTTCGGCAATGTCAGAAGGATTATCTGCACTCACAGCAGCGTTAGGATTGGCATAAGCACTGAGTACTTTCTCCCAATCTTCCCGATAGGCGGCTTTGTGTTGTATCATTTGTGCATTACCAACAAAATTTGTTTGCATAAATCCCGGAACAATCGTTTTAATACTGACACCTATTCTGTCCAGTTCATAAGACATTCCCGCTGTCCAGCCTTCTAATGCCGATTTGCTTGCTGAATAGAGTGCCATAAATGGATCCGGAATGTAAGCCCCCAAAGAAGTTGTTGTTAGTATTGTTCCTGTTTTTCTTGCTCTAAAATAAGGAAGAAACGCTCTGGTCAGACGAATTGTTCCGAAAACATTTGTGTTAAATTGTTGCTCTAATTGTTCATCCGAAGTGGCTTCCAATGCTCCGGCCAGAACATACCCCGCATTATTAAACAATACATCAATCGGAGCTATTTGTTCAGCTTTTGTAACAATGTCTGTAATTTGATTTGATTTGCTAATGTCCAATGCTAAAAGATGTACATTGGGTAATTGTGAAAGTTCAGTTTCATTTTCCGGATTCCGCATGGTTGCAATGACTGTCCATCCTTTTTCTGAAAATAGTTTAGCGGTAACTTTCCCTAAACCTGACGAGGCTCCTGTAATAAAAATTGTCTTGTTCATTTCTTTCTTTTTTAATTTCTCAGGCAAAGAACAAAAATTAAAAACTTACAAGACTTGCCATTTGCCAATAAGTGCTGCTAACGGATATTTTTTCTGATTCTACTTAAAGATTGTTGGGTAACACCCAGGTTTAGTGCTGCGTTAACGGCCACCTCGACAGACAGGAGGGAGTTTCAGCTAGACCTAGCTGGTATAGAACCAGGCTACGTCTATGAGATCACGCTAGACACGGTTTTCTCCAAGGGCAGAATCGATACATTGACGAACAAAATAATTGCTTATACCGTTAAGCAAACTAAATAGGGATTGGGTGTACGATTCATGCCTTCTAATATTCTTATCAATATGGAGCTCACTGTTGTGATATGACCCCTTTATTGAAGTCGGCCACATCATGATGCTGGAGCAGCCGCTGTTCATGGAGAGTTTGCGGGATTTGTAGAGGCTAAATCAACTTGTTTCTCAATCTGTTAAAGTATGTTAATAAGAGATCGATCGTTCGTTTAACATTAAATTCGAACTATATTTGGGCTTACGTTATACGCCTACAAAAATCGATTGTCATGCTAAAGCACTATTTCAAAACCGCGTTGCGTGCCATTTTCAGAGATAAAATCCACAGTTTCATCAATATCGGCGGCCTAGCCATTTCCATGTCCGTGGTAATTCTCATCACGCTCTGGATGCAAACCGAACTAAACTTTGATCGGTACCACCGTGACGCAGAACGGCTGTATCTTTTGAGTACGTATGACGCAGAGGAAGGGAAATTAGGAGAATCGAGCCCGTACGCTGCCTATCCCGCTCTCAAGGAACAACTACCGGAGGTCGAGCTCGCCGCCGCAGCCTGCAAAAGTATCTTTTTTCCGCTGGTAGCCGTCGGGTCCGACCGCTTCTACGAGCATGATGCACTATATATTGATTCAAACTGGGTTCGGATATTTGATTATGAGCTGCAGGAAGGTTCGCTCGATATCTTTAGCCAATCCGTCAATCAGATCGCCATCAGCCGTACGAAAGCACGCCAATATTTCGGTGATGGTCCGGCACTGGGTCAATCCATCCGGCTCGATTCCACCCAGGTGATTATAGGGGCTGTTTTTGCCGATATTCCACCCAACTCCTCCTTCCGGCAAGACGTGTTGATACCAAACCATATCCTTTTCAAAAGCGACTACTACGGCGGCATTGACAACTGGTCCGTTAGGTCCCAGTGGGTAGTGGTCAAGCTGCATCCCTCCGCAAACCCGGCGTTGGCCGCCGAAAAAGCAACGACTATTTTCCGCAACAACCAATCCGACCAGGAAGGCGCCCCGTCTCATCAGGCGTTGGTACCGATTACCGATTTGCACCTCCACCAAGGTTTTATAGCCCCCGATCTACCCAAAGGCAACAAGCATACCATCGGGGTGTTCACGCTACTGGGCGCGTTGCTGCTTCTGGCCGGGTGTGTCAACTTCATAAACCTATCCATCTCGCGCGCAACGCTTCGCACCAAAGAAGTGGGCATCCGGAAAGTAGCCGGAGCCGGTCAGCACCAGCTATTCATCCAGTCCATGGCCGAAAACATATTGGCCATTACATTATCCATGGGGCTGACCGTCATCATGGTTGTGGCACTGCTTCCGCAGTTCAATGCCCAATTCGAAACACACCTTGCTTTTTCCCTGTTTGATGTCCGCACAATCATGACCGTGGTGCTGGTCTTCCTGATCGTCATGGTGCTGACCGGCATTTACCCCGCCCTTTTGGTCGGCAACATCAGCCCGCTGCAATTGTTCAGGGGCAAGGGCGCATTCCGCATTGGCAATACGGCATTGAGAAAATCGCTTTTGGTGGGGCAGTTGGTCTTGGCCATCGGCATGATCATCAGCGTACTGGTCATCGAACAGCAGTTCCGCTACATCCAGCGGCAGGCATCCGCATACCAAATGGACCAAGTGTTTAGTTTCACAGCCGCCAGTCCCGACATCATGTTACGGGGCAACCAGCAGCAACGGATTGAAGCCCACCGCCAGAAACTGCAAACCATCAAATCAGACCTGCTTTCCAGCAGTGCCATTAAGGGGGTAACACGAGTAAACGGGGTCTCGCTGATTGACAATCCGCGATCCCGGGACACGTATTTCCAGTGGCTGGGGTATCCGCCAACCGATAACCCACCAAAGGCGGTAACGCTATCAATAGACCACGACTATCTGTCGCTGGCAAGCATCCAAGTTCGATCGGGGCGGTGGTTTGATCCGACAAATGTATCAGACAAAAACAACATCGTCATCAATGAAACTGCCATAAAAGCCTTCGGACTAAAGGAACCCGTAGTGGGAACCAACTTCGATGAAAGCGGCTTCCGGCAGGGCACCATCATTGGCGTGGTGAAAGATTTCCACCATGCCAGCCTGCACCATCCGATACAACCCGTCGTGCTTGAACTCGACCAGCATGGAATGGGACATAAGCTATTGGTGGAGGCCTACGCCGGGCGTACGGAGGACGCTGTTGATGCTGCCGCGGATGTTTGGAAAAACCACTATCCCAACAAGCCCTTCGAATACCTGTTTCTCGATGCGGAATTTGACAGGCTATATAAGGCCGATCAGCGTGCGCTTGTCATCTCCTTGACCTTTGCTTTGCTCAGCCTGTTGATCTCGTGCTTGGGGATTCTGGGCATGGCCATGTTCTCCGCACAGCGGCGGGTAAAAGAAATCGGCATCCGAAAGGTACTGGGTGCTACCGTTTCCGGTATCGTGGCTATGCTGAGCGCAGGTTTTGTAAAGATGGCCCTCATCGCATTTGTCATTGCCTCACCGGTAGCATGGTGGGCTACCAACCGGTGGCTGGAAGACTTTGCCTACCGTATAGCAGTTCCCTGGTGGGTGTTTGCCGTGGCGGGGCTGGCCGGTGTAATGATTGCCCTGCTCACGGTAAGCTGGCAGGCGATAACCGCAGCGTCGGCCAACCCAACAGACGCTTTGCGCGATGATTGACTCATATCATTTTTTAGCGAGTGCCTCGTCAATTGCATTGTCGCCCAACTTTGCCGCTAACTGGCCCGGGCGGTTTCAATAATTCGAGCTGCTTTAACAGGTTCACTGCTTTGTCATTCAAAATGTCTATTGTGACGGTCTTCGTCATAATACAAAGATAATAAACATATTTCAGTAAATATCTTTTGCCCATTGACTCATATGAGCCGTTTTGATTCATGAAATTTTAGTATAATTGCGTATTATGGATTACAAGGACATAAAGGAGGATATTCTGGCTTGTTTAAGTTATGCGTCCGATGCAGAAAAGCACACCCGCCTGCTTAAAATCGCATGAGATTCTTAATCGACAACAACTTATCCTACAAATTAGTTGGTAATTTCTCAGAAGATTTCCCTGATTCGCCACACGTGAGAACGGTATTATCCGTTCAGGCCGATGATAGTAAAATTTGGCGTTATGCAGGTCGGAATAGCTACGTGATTCTGACTAAGGATAACGATTTTGATGAATACCCAGAACGCGTCTGATTCAGGCCATTCTCTTCCAATACATTAAAACCCCATCCAACGGCTTTTTAGCGATGATTGCATGCCTCGAGCCGCCTAATATCTTCAAGCACTTTTCCAGTTCACTGATCCGAAAGCGGATGTCCCTGGCAGCGAGAAGCTTTTTATAGATTTCAAGCGCCGTCCGTTTCTTATCAAAATAACCATCGTCAATCCACCGTTTCAATACGTCCAACAACTTTTCGTTTGTTTTTCGGGTGCTGCCTTTGGGTGCTTTTTTCTTTTGCCAGATGATGCGGGTTCCTTTGCCCGCGGCATCGTAAATGATATGCGAAAACCCTTTGTATTCATCGTCAATACGTTTGGTATGGTACAATTGGATACTGCCTTTTTCCGTGCTGTTGGGGATGATGTCGCCAAACGAACAACGCAGGATATAGGGGAGGAGGTCAAGCTGGTCTTCGGTGAACCGGTTTTTGTCGCTTGGTTTTACAATAAAGCCGAAGACGTAATTATTCGCCTTGCCTAATAGGAAGGAAAGTTCATCGTCGGTCATTCCGCGCTCGTTAAGCAAGGCAATCACCCGACAGATGATGACGTAATCCATCCGTGCCATCACGACGTCCGGTTTGTCTGCTTTTCGTACGGATGGTCTTTGGATAACTTCGATCAACACTATAGGATTGGAAAAGCGGTACTTGCACTATTGAAAAATTGTTGAGGGATGCCGTTTTGCATGGAAAATGGAAAGCACGGCAACTTTGGCATTAGCGCTCTTTTACAGCCTTCCACGCAACAGGATTATCGTCGCCAGACAGGTAGTCGGCTTTACGTTGCCTGAATTCAGCGACATCAGCCTCTGTCACCCCGTATGTTTTCATGAAGTCAGCGGTTGGGGTATCGGTTGCATTATTGTCCAACAAACTATCGACATGATCCAAGGCGATAGTTGGAGCGGATGATTCCGCAGTAACCTTAAAATTAAGCGCTTTGGCCATCGATTGCAGCCATTCGTAATCGCGCTTGCTTACATTATCCAATATCAGTCGCATAGTTTACTCCTTCTTTTTAACAAAGATAAACCGAAAGGGGCTTAGTTCCAAATTCAAATCGGTCAATTGCGTGCACTTTCAGCAATGGAGATTCTCGGATGAACGCTTAGCCTCTAAACTTCTTCCAAACCCGACCGGAGGGAGCTTCGCTTTTGATTCAGGCCGTAGACGATATGCGAAAACCCCTTGTACTCATCGTCAAATCGCTTGGTATGGTGCAATTGGATGCTACCTTTTTCCGTTCCGTTGGGGATGATGTCGGTGAACGAACAACGCAGGATATAGGGGAGGAGGTCAAGCTGGTCTTAAGTGAACCGGTTTTTGTCGCTCGGTTTTACGATAAAGCCGAAGACGTAATTATTCGCCTTCCCGAATAGGAAGGAAAGTTCATCGTCGGTTATTCCGCGCTCGTTAAGCAAGGCAATCGCCCGACAGATGATGACGTAATCCATTCGTGCCATCACAACGTCCGGTTTGTCTGCTTTTCGTACCGATGGTCTTTGAATAACTTCGATCAATGTCATCGGCTATTTATTTCGTCCAATGTGCTGTTTTGATGCTTTATGATAGACTCAGATGTGTTGGCGATAAGCATATATGTCACCATACTATAGGGTAGGTGTTTTTGTAAGCGTCGAATTTTTCATCCTTAGTTATGAAAGAAAGATTTTCATAATGAGCGGCCGCCAGCAAATATCTGTCAAATGGATCCCGATGATCATCAGTAAAATCCATTTCAAGATAAGATTTAAAATGGTCATCCTTAATTGATAGCGTGTTGAATCCAGAGCGATACGACGCATCAATAAATTCGTTCAATGGAACATTGAAGGCCGACAGTTTTCCGATTTTAAGTTTAATTGCAATCTCAAAAAAACTCATCTTACTGACGAAAAAGCTGTTCTCGCCATTTTCGAGAATTTCCTTTACCCGGTTTGATAATTTGGTTTGGTCAGCCAGTGCCCAAATGCACACATGGGTGTCAAGCAGATAATACATGTTACATGTAATCTTTTAAATCATCCAATGGCTCGTTGAAATCACTGGGTAGTTTGATCTTTCCTTCCAACAGCCCAATTTTTACCTTCTTCTTAGGTTGTTTCTCTTCTTTCATTTCTTGACCCGTAAGGAAGGTGATTACTACCTCTGCTTTGGATTTTACAGGAGGTTCCTCGGTAAAGATAATTTTACCATTTTCATAAATCCCTTTTATCGCCGTATACATGTCCCCTTTTTTAGCAAATATAAGCTAATTTATTCAAAATGATTAATTTAATAGCTTAATCTGCGTTAGCAACCAATAAAAAGTACGTTAAAAAAGTCTACATCCGCTATAACTCCGCCCACACTTTTTTAATAACCGCCCTCTCGGTTGCGTCTTTTGTGTTGAGGCGCGACGGCTTGTTATCCATCCAATTTACTGAAATCCAACAGTTCATCTAGCGTTACTTCCAATGCGTTTGCCAGGTCAACAAGCGTGTAGGCAGTAGGATTTGCTCCTTCCACCTCATATCTGTTTATAAATTGCTTGTCTTTCCCGATTCTGTGTCCAAGTTGTTCTTGTGTTAATCTTAATGCTGACCTTAATATTAGGATACGGGAGCCTAGCTTTTTCTTGAATTCCGCTTGCGTCAATTTCTTCATAATGCAAGCTTGGAATAATGAATTTTAAAAAAGTCACCTTATATGTTGACTTTTTAAGTTTTCTTGCTTACGTTTGTTTCGTGAAACTATTCAAGAAAATGAAAAAATGAGGAAGTTGTAAAGTTAACTTTTTAAAATAGCATTAAACAAAGAGTCTTCTGATTCCGCGATTGAGCCCAAGGAAGAAGACGGTAAGATTTAATGCCCATCACTTTAAAAATGCTTATTTTTGCGTTTTTACAGGAATGGGCCTTGCCGTTTTAACCACTGCTTGGGCTCTACGGAACAGTGTGGGTAAGGAACCGTTCCTGTTTTTTATCTCGGAAGACTCGTCTAACCAACGAGCAAAATGAAAAAAATCAACTTAGATGATATTGAGCCGATTTTTGGGCCGGGCAAAGAATACTTCAACCGTTATTACGTATACGAGAATTATTGTCCCCAAAAAATCATCGAACGCTTTTGGCAAAAATACGAATTGCAAGAGAGTCGGACGTTAGCTTTCCATCTCCAACTTGTTGCTCAATACGGCCGTGGTGAAATCAACATCCCTATCACAACAGATGACTGCACATTTACGCAATTCCGTGTTGACCTCGAAGAGTTGCTAAAAGCTGTCTATTTCGAGCATAAGTATAACCGGAAAAAGCCACTGAAATTCGTTGAGAAAGGAGGTGGTTATGAGTAATCCTTCTAACTGGTTGCATAGATTTGACGGCCCGATACCCGCCAAAAACCTTTGTAATTTATCCAAACCGTGGATAATCTCCAAGGAAAATTTGTTTAAAAACATCATCGCCCGGCCGGTTTGATTTAGCGTAAGCGCCTGAATTATTTCATCCAATTCTTACATCTAAATCAATGCACTAATGAAGCAAAAATTACGCTTAGGGGATGGCTATGCCCTAACCAAACATCAACTGAAACGCCATTATATAAAATACATCAGCCTATTGGCTGTATTAACGAGCATGTGTTTGTATGCCCGCGCACAGCGCCCCGAACCTTCGGGGCCTGTGTTGTCGGGTATTGTCATCGACACCGCCGGGCAACCGATGCAAGGCGTTACCGTTGCGGTAAGGGGCAGCTCCATTAAAACCATCAGCCGACGTGACGGACGGTTTACACTGCACGCGCCTCAGCGAAGCGGTACATTCGTGATCTCTTTCATCGGTCACGAAACCATCGCCGAGAAATTCGGAGCCGACAACCTCGGTCCATACCATTTTACACTTATTCCAAATGAAAACATACTTGAGGAGGTCCAAGTAAGTACCGGCTACCAAACCATCCCAAAAGCACGAGCTACGGGGAGTTTTGTTCAAGTTGGCGAGGAGTTACTGGGTAAACGGACAACGACCAATATACTGGATCGATTGGATGGTGTGGCACCCGGCCTGCAATTTGATCGCCGTTCGGGCGACGCTAAGCTCAATATAAGGGGCATAAACACCTTTACCAGTGGGTTGATGGGGCCACTCATCGTTGTGGATAATTTTCCTTATGAAGGGGACATACAGCATATCAATCCCAACGATGTCGCATCGGTGACATTGCTCAAAGATGCAGCAGCAACATCAATATGGGGCGCTAGGGCCGGCAATGGGGTTATCGTAATCAATACCAAAAAGCCAGATAACCAACAGGGATTGAAGGTGGCCCTTTCCGCCAATACCACTTTGCAAGGGAAGCCGGATCTTGGTTATTACCCAGTAATGACTTCGTCAGATTTTATCGATGTCGAACTCATGCTCTTTGAAAAAGGATTCTACGATAGCCAAATCAACGGGCCCTATGCACATTATTACGTGTTTTCCCCGGTTGTTGAATTGCTAAATAGACAAGCCAGCTCGGGGACCTCCGATGAAGAATTGATGCGGCAAATCGACCGATTTAGAAACATTGACTATCGTGATGAATTGATGGAACAGGTGTATGCTATTACAGCACACCAACAATATAATATGCGCTTTTCCGGTGGAAACGGGTTTATGAATTACCTGATTTCTTCCGGCTATGATCACGGCAATCTACCTACAAAAAAGTCCGGCAACGACGGCCGGTTTAACATCCGCGCGGTGAATACGTTACGGCCTTTTAGGGGGATGGAAATTCAAACCTCGTTGATATATACACAGACCATGCTTCGAAGGGACCTTTGGGGAACGAGCTATCCCATAGGCCCAGGTGGGTATAAAAACCACTTGTATCCGTACGCAAGCCTGACCGACGATTCCGGGCAGCCGGTCGCTGTGCCGTCTGGCTATAATATACACTACGTCGATACGGCCGGTGGGGGTAATTTGCTCGATTGGAAGTATCGGCCATTATCGGATGGAAGGGACTCCTGGGATAACCGGCATTCGCAACATGTGAATATCAATGCACAGGTCGCATATGAGTTGTTCGATGGCCTCAAACTTCAATTGCTCTACGGTTACGAAAAACAAGCGGGTGCTAACGAGCGGATGGAGGGGCTCGACTATTTCAATACCAGGAATTTGATCAACCGTTTCACGCAGATGGATGACGGTGTGCCACAATACACCATTCCACTGGGCGGAATTCTGAAGACCTCCAGCGCCGCTATGCACAGCCACCGTGGTCGGCTGCAATTGAATTTCGACCGTACAATTGACGTTGACCATCATATCGCTTTATTTGTGGGTAACGAGTTGTCGCATCGCGAAAGCGAGACGAATAGCTTTCAACGTTACGGGTATAATCCCAGTATCCTCACTTTCGCGGATGTGGATTACACAGGTACATACCCAATTTATGACGGTCTTTCCGGCAACTCGGCGATACCGACGTATGGTGGTTTGTCGGGCACCACACGGCGATATGTCTCATTTTTTGGTAACGCGGCGTATACTTATCGCGACCGGTACACGGTTTCAATTTCGGGCAGGAAAGATGCTTCGAACGTGTTCGGCGTTAGCATTAATCAGAAATGGAACCCCTTGTGGTCAACCGGTCTATCGTGGAACTTGACCGAGGAAACCTTTTTGGAAAACTTGGATTGGGTTGATTTATTAAGGCTTCGGAGTACGTACGGGCACAGTGGCAACATCGGTTCGGGAGCCAATCAATACCCGATTATTTCTTATGCAAAGCGTAGCGCAAGTTACACTAACCTGCCCTATGCACTGATTACCCAGCCGCCCAACCCGTTCCTGAAATGGGAGGATGTTAGCATGTTCAATTATGGTCTCGATTTCGCATTGTGGAACCATCGGTTCAGCGGATCAATTGAGTATTTCACTAAGAAATCTTCTGATTTAATCACGGAGAACCCCATTGACCCGACCACAGGTTTTCTCGATGCCCAACGGAACGTCGGACAGATAAATAGTGATGGATTTGACATTCAACTAAACCATGCCAAAATGAACGGCGTGTTGAAATGGAGATCGTCCATTGCCCTTTCTTATGTGAGAGACATTACCACCCGATATTATGGCGAGGTTGGTTCAACATCCTACTACCTCAATGGCGGCCAAACCATAAGGCCGTTGTTGGATAAACCGTTATATCCGGTGTTTTCCTTGCACTTTGCGGGCCTCGACCCGGAAAGTGGCGATCCGCTCGGGTATTTCCAAGGAGAACCGTCTAAAGAATATACCAACATGGTGAACGACTCACTCTCGAACCTGGTGTACCATGGCCCGGGCCTGCCACCATACTATGGTTTCCTGCGAAATAGCTTATCTTGGCATGATATCACCTTCTCGTTTAATATCGTATACAAGTTCGGCCATTATTTCAAAAAGGAGACGATTAACTATGGTTACCTGTTCAATAATTGGATAACACATAGCGATTATGAACAACGTTGGCAGAAGCCAGGAGACGAAAATCGAACAACCGTTCCTTCACTGACCTATCCGGTCAATTCCAACCGCGATGTTTTTTATGGAAACTCGGAGGCCAATATTGAAAAGGGAGGGCTGATACGGTTGCAAGACATAAAATTGGACTATACTTTTCGGATCAGGAAAAACAAAAACCGGCCCATTGTATTCAACGGCTTCATCGCAGCAAATAATGTCGCACTATTGTGGACCGCAACGGAAACAAATCTCGATCCTGATTACATCGGACTCCCACCTGTTCGCACGTATAGTTTGGGCCTTACCATGCATTATTAAAATTATCGTAATGAGAAGAACGTATTATAAATTACTGGTCATTGGGTTAATCGTAGGATGTACCTCTTTGACGTCCTGTGAAAGATATTTAGATATAAAATCATCGAAGTCCCTCGTCATACCAAAAACATTAGATGATCTGCAAGCCTTATTGGATGCTTCCCCGAATATCAACTACATGTATTACCCCAGTTTGCTCGAAGTTGGGACAGACGATTACTACCTGGACTTTGAAACGTTGAGTGCATTAACGGCTTTTGAGCAAGATAATTATACGTGGCAGAAAGCGCCTTTGTATCCGGATCGCGAAGTTAACTGGACATGGAAAAGCCCATATCAAACCGTATTTATTGCTAATACAGTGCTTCATGAACTGGCAAAAATGGCAGATAAAGAAACAGCACGTGGGCGGCAAATCAAGGGGGCTGCATTATTCATACGGGCATTTGGATTTTATACATTAGCGCAGGTTTTCTGCGCACCGTATGATCCTTACGGAGACAATGATGGTCTAGGAATACCGCTGCGGTTGAGTCCAGATTTCAATGAAAAATCGACTAGGGCAACGGTCGCCCAAACCTATCAACGTATTTTGGATGATTTCAATGAAAGTGTGGATCTGCTCCCGCTTTCAACCGATTATCCTACACGGCCTAATAAAGCGGCGGCGTACGCAGCACTGGCACGGATATATCTCATTATGGGTGATTATAGTGAGGCTGGCGCGCACGCGGATGAAGCATTGAAGATGTACAACGAACTGATTGATTTCAACGAAATAGACCAGGACGCACGGATACCCTTCGAGCGCTTCAACAAAGAGACTATATTCTATGCGTATAGCGGGGGGCTACCTATACTGAACCCCAAACGGGCGAACGTCGATTTGGAGCTTTATCATAGTTATCACCATAACGACTTGCGTAAACGGGCATACTTCACCGACAAGGAGAACGGCACCTACGGATTTAAAGGTTCGTACACCGGTAATTCAGGCAATGGTTTTTTTATTGGTCTGGCGGTGGATGAGTTATTTCTTATCCGCGCAGAGTGCACGGCACGTGCAGGAAAATTGGGGGAGGCGATGGCTGACTTGAATCGTCTATTAAGAACACGGTGGAGAGAAGGTGAGTTTAAACCTGTACAGCTACAAGACGAAGAGGAAGCTCTCCGTGTAATTCTTGGTGAGCGGCGTAAGGAATTAATCATGCGGGGCTTGCGTTGGTCCGATCTCCGCAGGCTTAACAAAGACCCTCGTTTCGCGAAAACATTGGCAAGATATGTAGATGATGGTCAGGAGGTTAAAAAGTATACGCTGCCACCTAATGATTTACGGTATACTTATTTGATACCTCAGAGCGTCATTGATATTACTGGAATGAAACAAAACCAACGATGAAGATTAAACTTATTAGCCTTATCGTCTGTTGTGCATATTTATTAGACGCCCAAGCCCAGGGTAAGGCCGACGTACGTGTCACGATTGGCGAACATTTTCCCGAGTTATCATTTGTGGGAATGGTCAGTCACAATGCAGCATATTTCGCTCATCAGAATTTAGACAACAAAGCGATTATTCTTGATTTTGGCTCAACCACATGCGCACCCTGCGTGCGGTCGTTACCAAAAATCGACTCATTGCAAAAAGAATTCAACGATGAATTACAATTTTTCTTTGTAACCCCCGAGTCTGAAGAAATCGTTGAACGGTTTATGGAAAACAATCCGATCGGAAAGCAGATACACATTCCCATAATTTCGGAAGATTCGATTCTAAGTAACTTATTTCCCCATCTGTCCACGCCACACGAGGTTTGGATTGATCACGATAGGGTAGTCAGCGCATTCACCGACCACCATTTTCTGAACAAGGACAATCTCCAAATGCTGGTTGATGGGAGTGCTATTTCCTGGCCCGTTAAGTGGGACTTCCCTTACGACTATGAAGAGCCCATGGTTGTTTTTAATAAACCTAACATCGGTGCTTTGATGGAGCCAAGCCGGTGGCAGTGTACCATGATTACCGACCATCTACTCGGCGTACAACCGCGGCAAGGCTTGGTAAAAGACAGCGCGAACAACCAGATACGACATTTTGCAATTAACAAGTCGATCGCCCAGATATATACTTATCTTTTGGGTCGATCATGGGTGTATTCTCTCTCACCTAGCCGCGTGATTGTAAAATCAGGAAAAAATGATCGATATTTTCATACCGCCCAATTTGGTCTGAAAGCTGTATGGGAGGAGAAGAATACCTATTGTTATGATATGTCATTCCCCGATACGCTTTCAAAAGGGGAAAGAACACAACGAGCTTTGCAGCAATTGAACTGGTATTTCGGAATCGACATAGCGTTAAAAAAGCAGACAATGGATTGTTGGGTGATACGAAATATCGATAGGGATAACGAGCTAACACTCGGGGAAAAAGACAGGGATAGCGAACGTGGTAAAAAAAGAGGGGTAACAATACCTAATCTCTGCTACAACCTTAATCAATTGGCCGGCCATACACCTGTTGTTGATGAAACATTCGCTAATCATCTTTTTAAATCTTTTTTTAAGCTTGAAATTTCGACACTCGCCTTCAATGATGTAGAATCACTAAAGAACCAATTAAAACCATATGGATTTACCATCGATGTGGAACCACGGCAGCTCGAGGTAATGATTATTAACGACCTGTAATTCTTAAAGTAAGCAGCCAATGGTCTTTGCCATCGGCTGCTTACTATAGAAATCCAATTGTGGCTGACTAGATTTCTCTCAATGATAGCACGGTATCGTTGATTCCCTCATCAAGAGCTTCTGTAATCTGATCAGCTACCGTTTCAGAACCACTAACAATCGCATCCATATCGGGTTTTGGGTCGGCAGGGTTGGGCGAGTTAGGGTCGACAGGAGCCGAGATCTCGCAAATGGTTTCCGTTCCTGCGCCGCAACTGCTGGCAGACCCTTGTTCATAAAACGCTGGATTAATCGCCTCCAGAGCGGTGGAGCCCGTAAAGTGCCACGTTTGGTTGAGAACTTTCGGTTCTGGTGCTGGTTTCTCGGGTATGGCAAAAAGCAAATTGCCACCTACGAGACTTAAAACACTAATACTCATCATCGTTACCGCAGCAATACGTAATTGCTTATTCTTGATCGATGTCATAATCATATAGGCATTTTTTATACGGAAATGCTTACCGCTTAAGTTTAAAAAAACAAGTAATGGTTAGTCGGTCGTCGGCTGACTGGACCGCGGATGCGCCGGTACCCGGATCGGAAACATCCGAAATGCGATGACACGGCCCTACGCCGAAACACCGCACACCTGCGATCGTGTGCAACCTGGGTAACCGCTCTTTTCCGTGTGTACTTTGTCGATTCCATAAAAACAAAAGTACAGCGCCCTTTAGGCCACTTGGGTCTCCCTTAGTGAGACGAACTATCGACCGTCTTTTAAGTAGCGGCGTTTCATGCGGTAGTACGTGCTCCGGCCCATACGCAGCAATTGCCATTTGGGGGCATCAGGCAAGTGGTGGATCTGCCCGCCAAATCGATCCATGTACAGGCAGTACCTGGCATAGCAGGTCTCTTCATGCTCCAGCGCAACCAGCAATTCCAAAAAGTTGATTTTCCGTTGCTTCAGCACATGCAGCAGCTCGGCAAATGCCGGGAAGCGCCGCTGTGCCTCGCGGGCTTCCATCACCGGCACCAACAGGAGCTTGGTGTCTGCTATGGCCACATACTCCGCTTCGCGTAGGCGCGGGGTGAAGGGGTGCTGTGTGCCCGTGAAGTAATCCATCGGTTGCATCAATTCGCATAGCACCTGCTTGCCCACGCTGTTCTCGCGGTAGCCGGCCGCGAGGCCCGAGAGTACAATACAGAAAAAAGGAAAGCTTTCGGTGGCCAGTTTGATGACCTGCCCCTTGCCGTACGATTTGTGGCGCGAACGGGCGATGATGAATGCGCGGCTCTCCGGATTCAGGGCCGGGAAGTGTTTGCTCCAATAGGTGAATAATTGCTCCATCAGGATTGGTTTGCCGGGCAAAAATAGGGGTATGAAAGAGACGAGTCAATGGAACTGCTGGAACCCGCCCGGCGCGTGGATCGGGCCAATGTGCCTGCGGAAGCCCGTCGGGGCTATTTCTACCGGAACTCCGCGTCAGAAAATCTTTTCTTTTTCTATTTATACACGATAGCTAACCCCTTCTCCCGGTTTTGCTGCGCCACCGGTATCTCTTTTAGCGAATTTTCCATTTGAATCGCCACGACCGGGCTATCGACCACCATGAAACTCGACAAACTAAATAAGATGGAACCACTGGGGTAATTTCAAAGGCTTATGTGGCATATCACGTGTTCTTATTGGAACATTTCGCTGCACGTCAGATTTTTATTCCGCCAGCCGCGGTGTTTATTCCGCCAGATGATGATTCGGTTCTTTTCACTTTGACAGCTGGAACGAGCAACAGATGTTTGTTGCGTGATCACACCGTAAACGCTGGATTGTCAAGCTTGGAATCCGGCAATTTATTTAACATTAACTGATTACAGCAATGGAAATTCTTCAATTATTAGATGCGGTGAATACACCCGACATGCTCAAGCAATTATTGGATTACACAATGGATATCATGCCGGCGGACGGCTGGAACGCCGTCGGCAATAATCCGCTGATTCCCGATAACCCCATCTCAGACCTTCCAACCATCTCGATAGGGTAATCACTTCACCAATAGGGGTGGTGCACGCCCATGTGCATCATCCCTTTTATACGCAAACACATGCAAACACGTTATCATACCGCGTACGAAAGGATATGGGCGGCAAGTGAACAAATCGATCCTTATCATGACACCCGGTGGCTAAACGCATTTACGTACTATTCTGCAAACCTGGCGCACTTCCTGCCGTTGCTCGCAACAGAAAGCCACCTGCGGCGATTCCGTCAAACGGTTGCTTACGAACAATTGGGAGCACTGGATATGCGTTGGTTTTCACAGGGATATGTGCCGACCGTGGTAACCCACCAAACCCCCTTGGACCAAGTACTCCCCACAGCGCCGGGTATCGTTTGCACCATGCATACCGGTGCCCATCTGCACATCGCTTGGTCACTTTTACAGTCAAAAATCCCCTTAGCGCTTTTGGTATCGGCGGTGGCCAGGCGGTCGCTCATTGATATGTTGGGCCAATCACCTTCGCCCACGGCAGGGCCCATACTGATCGATGCCGAAAAGCCGGGTGCGCTCACCGCCGTAATCCGCCAATTAAAAGCGGGCATAAATGTACTGGCACTGATTGATGGAGGAGGTGGCATAGGTCCCTTGCTGCAGTCGAATGCAGTGAAAGTTCCCTTCCTGGGGCAGCACATGTTTGTACGTAGCGGCATACCGTACGCGGCATGGCACGCAGAGGTGCCCATTTATCCTGTCTGGGCGTTCCGAAGGCAGCAGGGCGGTTCGATAGACGTGTATCGCCATCCCCCTATCCGTAAAGAAGGCTTGTCAAAAGAAAGCTATCTACGCCAGTCCATCGGAGCGATCTGCGATCATTTCGCTGCCTATCTGCTGCACTATCCGGAGCAGTGGACCAACTGGTGGAATCTCCAGCAGCACATGGATGCCACGCAGTGCATCCGTCCTCCAGACCGCGTATGGAAACAACCTTTCGGTGTGATGGTACACGCCGACGATCGTTACGCGTTCGACCGTAACCATTATCGTTTACACCCGATCCGATAAAAACGGGCCAATCCGGGGGTCCGGCACCTAATAAAAGAGGAATTTAGTTAAGTTTGACTGCCAATCTTGATTAATTATGCAGTTATCGCTACAAAAAAAACTTTCATTTCCGTTCTTCGACCGATATAAGCTGGAGGTCTACCAAGCCCTCTACTGGGTTGGCTATTTTTTGCTAACATTGGTAAAAAACACCGGGCTCGATGTGTCATACCCTTGGTGGTTGGTGTTTTTGGCCGATGTGTTGGTCATCGGGATCATTTATACCATCGTCTTTATTTTTGCACGCACATACCTGAAGCCTATCCGTGGTACGTTCGTCATCGCCTTTACCTTTTTACTTTACTCGTTGGTATACTACATCCTCATTTATACGCTGCTGCCGAAACTGGGATATATCACCTACGACGAGGACGCCAAATTCACCTGGCCCATCTTTTTGTTTTCCATGTTCCTGTTTTTCCACCATGCAATGGTCGAAGCAGGCCTACTCGCTGCGATTTACCGCATCCGCAAAGACGAACGCCGTAAGCGGAAGCTCTTGGAAGAGAAACACCGAATGGAACTCCAGTGGCTTATGGGGCAGATGGAGCCGCACGAACAGACCAATATGCTCGATATTCCGTATGCCATGGCGCTGAAGCGTGATGGGGAGATTGCCAATACCTTGCGGGAACTGAAAACGTATTGGCGGTATATCCAGGAAAAGGCACGCGACGCGGATAGTGCCGTACCTTTTGCCGAAGAGATGGCGCATTGCAATCGCATTGTCGCTATCAACCAGCGCCGGTTCGACGAGACGCACATCACCATGGACATCCCTGCCGAACACTGCGGCTGGCAGGTGCCGGCGTTGTCTATTTCCGCTTTACTGAAGAATGCATTCAAATACGGCGTTTCGTGGGAGGAGCATGCACCGATCTCGCTGGTGGCTACATGCAGCGAACACCGTCTGGAGGTTACCATCCGCAATAAAACCAACGCCCACAAGGCAGCCGAACAATCATCAGGTATCGGTAATGAAAACATCCGGCGACGCCTGAGGTTGCTATATGGCGACCAAGCGTGGCTGGAAACCCGCGACACCGATAGCGGATGGTATGAAGCCGTATTAACCGTTAACAGATCATATAAACCATGAACAAAAGAAAAGTTGTAATTGTAGACGATGAACACCCGGCATTGGAGGTGCTCATTGAACTGGTGAAACGCAGGCCGGAATTGGAAATCGCACTGGCCACCACCCAGTTTCACGATGCGCTGGATTTCCTCGATGAAAATGATAATGATATACTGATTACCGATTTGGATCTACGCGTGGACACGGGCTACCGCTTGATGGGGGCGGTGGAAGAGCCCACCCAGATTATCGTATGCACAGCATTCGAGAAAGAGGGCACCGACGCGATCGGTAGCGGAGCGATCGACTTCCTCACCAAAATGGTGGCACCCGAACGGTTCGACTATGCCATCGACAGGGCATTGCGGAAACTCGAACTACTGGAAAACATTGCGCGCAACACGGCGTACTCGGCCACCCTATTTATGTCGCTGGCACCTGATGAGACGAGCTCGATGGAGGAACATCGAAATCCCGACACCAACAGTTATAAGGGAATATGTGTGAGTGATCTCGTATATGCGCGTTCGGACGGAAAGAACTGTCGGTTGTTCTTTATCGATGGCTCGCAATTGCTGGTCCGGCAGTTGCTGCGGGATGTACAGACCCTGCTCGATCCGGCTAAATTCATCCGTATACAACGGCAATACCTGGTCAACAAGGCGGCAATAGGCGACTATAGGCCATGGCTGGGTGATGAGGCGAAGCATTGGTGGGTGGTTTTGACGCTGGACGCGAATAAAGATTGGAAAAACGACCAGGATAACGGACGGTTTCCCGTTGGTAATAAATACCGTTACCGGGTGGAAAAGGCACTGGGCATACGCAAATAACGATACGCAACGATTTTGTTAAGTACGCAACTTGATAAAACCCGCAAAGAGCTAGAGCGGATGCAGCGCCAGACGCAGGGGGGCGACCGATGGAGCCGGCAGGCACTCGATCGGCTGAATGGCGCGTTGCGGCAGGTATTAGCCGATGTCGGCATGCAGGTGCGCCATTGGCAGCATGAACTGGAGGCCCGGGAGGAACTGCAAGCACGTCTGCTGGATGCCCCATCGTCTTCCAAACAAACGCAGCAGCTTTGGTGGGACGAACAACTGGATTTCTACGACGGGCTGATCGGCCGCATCGACCGGTCGTTGTGCTTTAACGAAGATGCCCGGGTAACCGTTTCGTTAAATGCGCAGGAAATCTTGCTGCTGGTGCGGCTGATGGTTGAAGAGGGCATCATCCATACCGAAACGCTACGCCCGATCTTCCGCTACCTTAGTCAATACGTGGGTACCCATACACACCGCCGGTTATCATTCGATAGCCTCAAGAAACGGTATAGTTTACGCCATGTGGGTGCCGACAAGCATGTCAGACAACGCCTGTTGAACATGCTGAAACGCTTGGATAACCGGTTGCCCGATAGCTAACGGCCAACACCGGCTCACATTAAACCCGTTTACCACAAAAACTACACCCTACCATGAATATGAATGAACAGCTCTTGCAGTGTGCACTGCGGATTGAACAACTAATGCGCCAATTGGCCGATAAACCGAACCGGTGCTTGCATTGCCGGCATGAAGTATCTTTGGCTCCGCCGGTGCCGTCGCTTTCGGAGCTCGCTACGAAGGCCCATACCTTTTACAGCCAGCCCGCTGCCGCCGATTTTCTGGAACGGAGCGAAAAGCAGGTCTACCGGTATCGGGTAGACGGCGATTTGCCCATTTCGCACGACGACCAGGGATGTATCCGCTATGCGGAGGCCGACTTGGAAGTGCTTTTCGAGAAGCTGCACGGATTCCCGAAGGGCGGATTCAACCGATAGCAAACGGATAATCGATGTCCACCACCGGACATCCCACCTGCGTTAATAGCCCGTAAACGCCGTTTTACCGGACAACAGGTGGACAACCGTCGGACATTTTTCTTCTTTTTGCATGCCGGTACCCTACGTTTGCCCGAAACGAAAGGAGTACCGTTATGAAAACAACAACGATTACCGGATGGATGGGGGTGGAGCCCCCCACCATCTTCCCCAACACCCTGCGATGGTCATCACCCTGGGCATGGCCCATCTGGCGCTGGCTCGGCACGGGCTTGGCCCTCATCGGCCTGTTCGTGCTGTTCGCACGGGTCGGCCCCTTGCTGCGGCTTGCCGATCCCACGGCTGCGGTGGTCGACATCGGCGTGCTAAGCCTCGTGCTGCTGGCGGTGGTGGCCTTAGCTGCCTTCCTCACGGTGTCGCGCTGGCTGCTGGGCCTGCTCTGGCCCGTGATGCGTAGCTACCAACGGAACCATTTTTCACGCAATTTCAAATCCTTATTACCATGGCAAAAGATCACCTTTTACCTCGTTACCTTCTTCGGGCTGCTGTATGCGTTTGTGTGCTGCTTGGTGGCGGTTTTTTAAGCGGGAAGGTTTTTCACGCAAAGAACGCAGAGGTTTTTTCTTCGTCTACTTTGCGAGAACCACTGCGACAACCAACTTTGCGTGAAACCTATACCGCCGAGATCGGCATCAAAGAAGCCACGGGCAACAACGACGGCAGCCGGGTGGGGGCGTACCTCCGCTACTGCGGACTGGATGAAGGCTATGCCTGGTGCGCCGCTTTTGTGAGCTGGTGCCATGGGCAGGCTGGATTCGCTGAGCCGCGCAACGCATGGAGCCCGGCGCTATTCCCGGCTAGTCGAACCATCTGGCATGCGGGCAAACAAGAGCCCTTGAGCGGTGGCCAGCCGATTCCTCGCGCAGGCGATGTCTTCGGTATCTACTACACCAACCTTGAGCGTATCGCCCACGTCGGGTTCGTGGATGGGTGGGACGGCAAATACAGCATCACGGTAGAAGGAAACACCGGCCCGCCTACCGGCACAGCTATGCCCGAGGATTATCCAGCAAACCCAATTCGCGCCGGCCCCACCCGCCAAGGCGTTTACCGCAAGCGGCGGCCGATCAGGACCATCAAAGCCGTCGCACGGTGGACAGAGCCTGTGAACAAGTGAGCCTGTGAGGTTGTGAACTTGTGAACAGATTAATACCCATAAATGTCTATATATACTATATACTAAATACTAAGTACTAAGTACTGAATACTAAATACTAAGTACTAAGTACTAAATTCTAAATACTAAATACTACAAAAATGAGAACACCAAAATTAATAATCAATTACAGCGACATGAACGACTCAGACCTCGCTTCATTCGCCACGCGTACCGCCGATGCGCTGCGCACGAATACCAACTTCCCCGACATGATACCGGCATTTGCCGAATTTGAGCCATTGGCACTGGATTATATCGCCAAGCAGGCCATCACGGCCAACGGCCGTGCCAGCGGACAACAGAAGGAAGAAAAGGATGAATCCCGTAAGGTATTGCTGAAATCCCTGCGTGCTGTGGCCAGCTACATCAACAACTTCACGGAAGTGAGCTCCATCCAGCTGAGCTCGGGCTTTTACCCCGTGGCCGACCCGAAGACACTACAGGGGCCCGATCCGGTGGAGTGGATAAAGTTCCGCAAGGGAAGGCTACCTGGCGAGATGATCCTCGACTGGGCCGCAGCGAACAGGGCAAAGGAATATGAATATACCCTAGCCGATGAGTTGGATGCCGAAAATCAGCCCATCTGGGGCGATATCCGCCGCTCCAGCCGCAGCCAGGGGGTCATCGTTACCGGCCTCGAAAACCGTACGGAGTACCGTGCGCGCGTTCGGGCCCGCAACATCAAGGGCGAAAGTGCCTGGAGTACCGTCGTCATCGGATTTACCAACTGGTAGCCAAGCCGGCCGTTGACTTCAAACCGGGGCGGTGTCATTCAGGCATCGCCCCTTTTTTAAACCCTTTTTTTAAACACAATTAAAATTTACTGACATGAGATACGACATATTCATCCTTTTGGTCGCGGGGCTTTTATTGCATGTTTCCTCCTGCGCAAGCCGCAGGAGCAGGTATGTGGAAGACGCCAGAAAGGTGCTGGCCATTCACCATACCGAGCAACGGACTACCGACAGCCAGGCGCATCGGCTAACCATCGAGCGCCACCTTGACTCCCTCGGATATTGTGAAACGGCTACCATTACGCCGCTGGGCCGTTTTACCTACCACCCCGATTCGGGGTATCGGGGCCAAGCCATCCTCGTGCAACTGCGGCGCCGGGGCGTCCATACGGAGCGGCACGCCCGCCACGATAGTACGCAGCACCTATCCCGCACCACCGCCAACGTCGCAGACCACGTAGCAACCCACGAAACCCATGCCTTGGAGCGGCAAGAGAAACACCATATTCCGTGGCGCTGGGCGGTTGCGGCGCTGGTGCTACTGTTGGTTATGGGCTTCCTTGCCCGT